>JAJEHI010000031.1 GCA_022823775.1 Defluviicoccus sp.
CCTGGCGCCCGCCTGGCTCCGCCCTGGGCCTCCGCGCCGGCTGGCTGGGCGAGCGCCGCTCGCTGCTCGGCGCCGTGCCCGAGGGCGCCTTCGGGAGCCTCGCGGGAAGCGCGGCCTTCGCCGGGGTCGAGGCCGGCGCGGATCTGGGCCGCTGGCGCGTCGGCGGCCGCGCGGAGATCGGCGCGGCCCGCGCGCGGGCCCGGGGCGGGATCGTCGAAAGTCTCTCGCGGCTCGCGACCAGCGCCTTCGCGGTCCACGCCACGCGGCCCACCGGGGGCGGCGGCGCGGTCCGCGTCTCGCTCTCCCAGCCGCTCCGGATCGAGAACGGCCGCGCGCGGCTCTCGGTTCCGATCGGGCGGACCGAAACGGGCCGCGCGGTTCGCGAGCGCGTCACCGCCGGTCTCGCCCCCTCGGGCCGCCAGCTCGACCTCGCCCTCCACTGGCAACGCCCGGCCCCCCTCGGCGAATACCGCCTCGGCGCCACCCTCTCCCGCCACCCCGGCCACCGCGCCGCCGCCGGCGTCGAAGCGGTGCTGCTGTCGGGCTGGCGGATGGCGTTCTGACGAAACGGATCTGTCTCCGCTCCTACGTACCAGCGATCGCGCCAGCCTGGCCGCACGCCTGGGAGCATGCCGCGCCGCACCTTCCCGCCGCAAATCCGCAAGATGATCTACCCGACCCGGACGCGATCCGGAGTCCGTGGCGCATATGCCGGCCGGTGCGGAACCTCAGGGAAGTAGCTGGTGAATCTCACCGGAAGTAGCTGGCCCGCGGCCAATCTCAACCGGGTGCCGCCAAATCCCGACCGGAGCAGCGGCCCGGACCGCAGCCACGCCGGACTGCAGGTATGCGATCCTCCCTTCGTGATGTTGCACAGCAATACCCCGGCGCACGGTTTGGAGCACGCGTGCGCTGTCCACTCCCGATCGCACAGTCTCTCCAGGTGCTCAGTGACAGAGGTGACGGGATTCTTGAGACGCGCGCGACCGGTCTTTGCACCCGACACCTTTATCCGATATTTTCGCAATTGTTCCTACCAATCCCGGGAGGCAGAGTTGGCGCTGGTCAAAAAGAGCATTACCGTGACCGATCGTCAGGAGCGATGGATCAGGGCGCAGATCGAGAGCGGCGAATACGGCAATGACAGCGAGTATTTCCGCGATCTGATCCGCCGTGACCAGGAACAGAACGCACGATACCGCGCCCTCAAAGAGGCCATTCAGGATGGGCTGGACAGCGGCGTGAGCGATAGGACGGTGGGGGAGGTGTGGGCCGAGGCGGAGCAGCGCCATCGCGCACGGCATGGCTGAGTATCGGCTTTCTTCCCGTGCCGAGGCCGACCTTGCCGGGATCGCCGACTACACCGTCGAGACGTTCGGTATAGAGCAGGCCCGCCGCTACCGAGACGATTTCGAGGCGTGCTTCCGAAACCTTGCGGAAAACCCGCGATCGGGCCGGAGTGCCGATCGCTTGGCGCCGGGACTCCGTCGCTTCGAGCACCGTTCCCATGTCGTCTTCTACATCGAGCATGAAGCCGACGTTCTGATCGTACGCATTCTGAACGCAAGAATGGATCCTCCACGCCACCTGTGAACATCGAGGCCGCATCGCATGGGCGCGCGGATAAGCCTGTCATGCTGCGGATTCCGGCGTACTTGACGGAGATTGAGCATTTGACCGTCTGGGTGAACGCCTTGGACCTAGCCTGAGCAGCCATTGCCCCGATGCGGCCGACAGGCCGTTGTCGGTGATCATCTCCAGGCTATAGCTCGAAAAAAATGGACGAATGCCGCATTGCCCCGCCCGAATTGTTGCTTCGAGCGAACCGTTGCCTCACCGGGTGCGCCCGAAACGGCAGCATCGGGGATGGCTGGAATGCACACGGTGAGCATGACGACGCGGGACAAACCGGTTGAGCCCCTCTCGCGGCGTTGTGGGGCGAGTATCGTCGACCCCGCGACGGCGAATGACACCCCTCGTCTTCACCGCGTGCGCGCCCGCCGCCATCGCCTGGCGGGCGGCATGTCGTCCGGCAGGATGTCGGCGGCGATGCTGTCGGCCACCTTGTCCGCCGCCTCTCGAACCGAATCGAGCGCCAGATGGGCGTAGCGCGCCGTGGTCTGGATCTTGGTGTGCCCGAGCAATTTTCCGATCATCGGCAACGGCTCGCCGAGAGCCAACGCTCTGGACGCAAAGCTGTGGCGCAAATCGTGGATCCGAACGTCGTCGAGCCCCGCGCGCCCGCGAACCTTGTACCAGTAGTAATTTATATGCGTCAGCCGCGAGCCCGGCTCGCGCCCCGCGACCACCCAGGGGTTGCCGCGCTGGCGCGGGATGGCGGCCAGCACTCTTGCGGCGCCGGGCGACAGCGATACCGTACGCGGACCGGTTTTAGAATCGCGAAGCCTGATCTCGTTCCGGTCCAAATGCACGTCCTCCCAGCGAAGACCCGCGATCTCCCCGCACCGGCACCCGGTCAGCATCAAAAGCCTGAGCGCCGCCGCAGCGTGTACCGGTATATCCTCCTCCGCCTCCAACCTGTCCAGCGTCTCGCCGAGGCGGCGAAACTCCCCCGCCGTCAGGAACCGCTCCAGCTTGCGCGTGCGGTATTTCTTGACGAACCGGCACGGATTGCTCCCCGCCGGAACCAGACCCCACGCCTCCGCGCGGTTGAACATCCGCGACAGTGCCCCTACCGCATCGTTCGCCGCGACCGGGGTCTTTCTCAGCCGGTGATGAAGATCCGCCACATGGCGGCGGTCGACCTCGGTGACCGCCAGCCCGCCCAGCGCCGGCAATATGCGCTTCCGGATGATCTGGCTATACACCGTCGCCGTGCTGGGCTTGCAGTGAACCGCAACGTGCTCCCGTAGATAGCGCTCGGCAAGCTCGGAGATCGTCGGACCCGCCCTCGGCTCGGGCTCGGGCTCCGGCTCCTCGTCCACTCGGATGCGTGTCAACATCGCCGCTGCCCGGCGCCTCGCCTCGCTCGTGGACAGCGTGCCGTGGCGACCCAGCACGGCACGCCGTGTCCCGCCCGGGCTCCGGAACTGCACCAGGTACGTCTTCGACCCGGACGGATAGACCCTGACGCCGAACCCCGGAAGGTCCCGGTCCCAGTAGATCGTCTCCTTCTGGCAGGCCGGGAGGCCGTCCACCATCCGCTTCGACAGCGCCCTGTTCCTCAGCCGCGTCATGCTATCCCCCCGGTCTGAGCCGCCACGTCCGGCACCGGAGGTCCGGCACCCTCCTCTCCGGCGCCATCCTCCGCGACCGGCATCGTGTCGATACGCAGGATGTCGGCCTCTATGCTGTCGCCGACCCGCGCCACCGCGACCTTCTCCGCGTCCCGCGCGAGATGCGCATAACGCGCAGTCGAGCCCACGTCCCGATGGCCCAGCAGACGCCCGATCATCGTCAGGCTCTCCCCCAGCGCCAGCGCCCTGCTGGCATACGAATGTCTGAGGTCGTGGATCGTCACGTCCTCCACCCCGGCGCGCTTCCGCACGAATCGCCAGTAGCGGGCCAGTGTCGACATATGGCACTTCGGATTCTTGCCCGCGAACACCCAGCGGCTGCCCCTGGCCCGGTGGACCGCCGACAGAACCCGGAGCGCCGCCGCCGTCAGCACCAGCTTGCGCGAACCCGTCTTCGCATCGCGCAGCCTGATCTCCCCTGTCTTCAGGTCCACGTCGTCCCAGCGGAGCGTCAGCACCTCGGTTCGACGGCAGCCGGTCAGCATCAGCAGACGTAGCGCCGCCGCCGCGCGCGCATGGAGCGGACCCCGGCCCTCGAGCTCGCAGATGGCGATACCCACCCGGCGGTATTCGTCCTTGTTCAGGAACCGCTCGCGCTTCCTTTCCTTGAAGCGGATCACGTGGCGGCAGGGATTGCTACCCGGCGGCGCCAGACCCCAGGCCTCCGCCAACGTGAACATTTTGGACAGCACCATCAGCGCCCGGTTCGCAGCCCGAGGAGTGTCCCTCAGATCGTAATGCAACGCCGAGGCGTCGGTCCGGCTCACCTCCGCGACCGCCTTCTCCCCCAGCGCCGGCAAGATGTGGTTGTCCAGCGAGCCCCGGTAGGTGCCCCGCGTGTGGGCGTTGCAGTTGGTCTCGACATGCATCTCCATGTAGCGCTTCGCGAGATCGGCGACAGTTAACACCGGCACCGCCACCCGCGCCCGCCCCTCGCCCCGCTTGATCCGGTCGATCGTCTCCACCGCCTGCCGCCGCGCCTCGTTCGGCGTGAGATCGCCGTGCCGGCCCAGGGACACCCGCCTGATCCCGTTCGGGCCGCGCGACTGAACCGTGTAGATCTTTCGTCCCGAGGCATAGACCCGGATCCCGAAACCGGGAAGGTCGCGGTCCCAGAAGACGGTATCCTTGTCCTCGACCCTGAGCCCGTCGACCGTCCGCTTGTTGATCGCGAGTACCGCGCGCTTCGGCATTCAGACCCCCCACTGCCCGTGCTCAACCGACCGCCGGAAACGGCGGCGAAACCCTTCCTCTCCGGCTCGCGTTCCGCGCGGATTTGTACGCCGGACGACCCGATAAACCATCCGCCGGACTGCATCTGAAATCCAAATCCGTCATCACTTCGGAAGCAGCTGACATCGAACCGGCGGACAGTCAAGCGCATCCCTGGCGCACCGTCAACAGTGAATAAATATTGTAACCCATTGAATAATAGATACTAATCGTATCCAAGCGCATCCCAGCGCAATCCTGACGTTTCATGGCGAAACTCCGATTAAAAAAAGAGGAGAGCCTCGAAACGATGTCTATGTACAGAAAACTGACGACGGCCGCGGCGGTCGCGGCTCTGGCCTTCGGCCTCGCGGCCTGCGGCGGCGGCGGGGATGGCGACGACCAGTCAATGGTCACGCCGCCGCCCGATATGCCGGATCCGGCCATCGCGGAGCGCGCGGCCATCAGCACGGCCATCACGGCCGCCCAGACCGCGGTCAACGCCGTGGACAACGACTCCACCGACGCCGATGTGAGCGCCGCCGATATGGCGGTCGCGAACGCCAGGACGGCAATCGCGAACGCGGCCAATGTTCCGGCGGAAGAGAGGGCGGCGAACACCGGAACGGTCAATGCGCTCGCAACCCAGCTTTCCGGCGCCAAAACGGCCCGCCAGACGGCGATGGAACAGGCTGAGGATGCTGCACAAAGGGCCATGAGGCTCGCGGCCGGTAGGCTGTCTAACGGCATTGGTAATGCGCCGTTGAACCCTGCGGCTAACAACGACACGACCGGCGCGGCCACGGACGGCCAAAGGACCGCGCAGTATACCGGGACCAACGATGTCGACATCACGGTCCGCTACGACAGCAATCCCGCCACGGGCGAAACTACCGATTCGGGCGCGATCGAACTCATGGAAGACGAGACTGCGGTCGTCCACGACAACCACGGTTGGTCGGGCAAACGGTACACGCGTACGATGCCGGCCGCCGAAGGCACCTACGAGGCCATCGTCTATTCGAACGTCGAAGCTCCGGAAGAGGGCAGGATGTTCGGGAGCTCTGAGCCAGGAGCCGGCGATAACCGCCGATTCGAGTACACACTGGCGAACGGGCTCCTGACTGCGGACGAGGCAGACGGCGTCGGCGGGACCGGCACCGATTTCATCGCGGCAAGAGTAGCTTTCACGGGCGTCACCCGGACCGCCGGCACGGAAACGTTCAGGTTGCCGAGTCCGAACCCGAGCGGCGCGGACATAATCACCGATATTTCCGGCAGCTATCACGGGGTGTCTGGCACCTATAGTTGCGAGCCCACTACTCCCGCCGACGGTTGCACGGCTGTGGTTGCCGCGAGGGGCTTCACCCTTGCGGGCGGAACTTGGACGTTCCGGCCCGGCAACGCGAATGCCCGGGTTAGGGATGCGGCGGATATGAATTACTCCTCCTACGGCTGGTGGTTGCACACGTCTGCGGATGGCCGCACTCTCACCGCAAGTGCGTTCACGGATGTGAAGGGCACCGTTACCCCTGCATCCGGCATCAATGCCCTGCTCGGATCGGCGACTTATGTGGGCGGCGCGGCTGGCAAGTACTCGCTGTTCAGCCTCACCGGTGGAACGAACGACGCCGGCCACTTCACCGCGCGGGCGACGCTTGAAGCCGACTTCACCAACAACGCGGAGCCTACGGCGATCAGCGGCACCATCGATCAGTTCATCGGTGCGGACGGTGAGGCGCGGAACTGGTCCGTCGACTTG
>JAJEHI010000187.1 GCA_022823775.1 Defluviicoccus sp.
AGCGTCATCTTGGGCACGCACCCCTCGGGCGCGACCGAGGCGAGGTAGCGGAAATCCTCGACATTGGCCGGACCTTCCCAGACCAGCCGGCTCTCGACGACCGAGACGTTGGCATCGGAGGTCTCGCCCGCCCGGTTGGTATAGGACCAGTTGGGGTTGTCGGTGCGCGCCGTCCTGAGGCCGCCGAAGACGGCGGTGCCGAAGCTGTCGGTGTAGGAACGCCGGCGGAACTCGCCGTCGCTCACCGAGCGCAGTCCCAGCGCGGCCTGCGCGGCCACGGTCCTGGCGATCTCGGCGTCCTCGACCGCGCGCAAACCGGCTCCGTCGATCCGCCCGGCCTCCCAATCCTCCCGCGCGGCAAGCACCGCCGGGGGCCGGATCAGGCTCCCGATATGCTCGGCGCGAAACGGCGGGTCGACGGGAAACGTCATGGCGGACCTCCGTTCATGCTTATGCTCGACCGGCATCGCTTGCGACTTGCGACATGCCCTTGGCGCGGGCGATGTCGTACAGCACCTTGGCGACGAATCGGGCGTCGCCATCGGCCTCCTCCATGGCGGCTTCCAAATACGCTGCCATTTCCTCCGGCGTGCGAAGATGCTTGGCGACGTCATAGGGTGAAGTGCCGGTCTTGGTCATGATCTCCACCTAGTGTCCCGGTTCGTAAATTCCGTGTCTCGCGGTGCGGTGCCGCTTCACACGTCATGCCCGGACTTGTTCCGGGCATCTCCTTCGGCCAGTTGCGTTGAGTGAGATACGCCGCGTGGATGGCCGGAACAAGTCCATTGCTGTCCGGTTTAACTTTTGGCGAAGGTGATTTCGAGTTGATTGGGGTCTGGCGGCCTGTCCGGTGTCGGGTCGAAGAGTTCGGCGAGCGGCCTGCGCTGGAAGGTGGTCTTGGCGATCAGTCTTGCGATGGCCTGGAGGCCGAGCGCGGTTCCGGTTGCGATCTGAGCGAGGCGCAGCAGCACATAGGCGATCAGGGCGGTGAGGATCTGGATGCGCACCGCGTTCTCGCTGGTGCCCAGGAAGTGTCTGATCTTGAGGTTCTGCTTGATCCATTTGAAGAACAGCTCGATCTGCCAGCGCTGCTTGTAGAGCGCGGCAACCTGTTCGGCCGGCGCGTCGAGGTCGTTGGTCACCAGCTCGATCTCCCGGCCGGTGTCGATGCGCACGGTGACCAGCCGGACCGGCTTGTCGAAGGGGTTGGCGCGGCTGGCCGCCAGGCGCCGGGACAGCCGCCCGATCCGGTCGGCCAGCACCGCCCCGCCCGGCGCCACCGCCCGGGTCTCGACGAGCGCCACCGGCGAGTTCTTCTTCAGCCGGGTGACGAAGCGGCAGCCCGCGGCGTCCAGCGCCGCCCAGAAGCCGAAATCGTAGTATCCCTTGTCGAACACATAGGTCGCGCCCGGCTCGATGGGGAACCGCTTGGCCGGGGTGATGTCGTTGACCCTGGCCGAGGTCACCGCGAAGCAGACCGGCGTCTCGGCCCCGGGGTCGTAGACCACATGCAGCTTGACGCAGCCGTCGACCTGCCAGCTCTCGATCCGCTTGCCGACCGCCACGCGGGTGGCGTCGATCAGGCGCAGCATCTCGCCCCCTTGCCGGCCCGCCGCGCCGCTCAGCTGGCCCACCAGCGCCGCCAGCACGTCCTCGAACAACCCCGCCGGGCGAAGCCGGTTGGCGTCCGAAAGCGTCGAGCGGCGGACCGGCCGAAGACCGAGATGGGCATGGCTGCCGGGGAACCGCTCCAGCGCCGCAACAACCTCGCGCAGCGAGCGCGCCCCCGACATCTGCGCGTGAACCATGGCCACGAACTGAGACCAGGACGGAAGACGCCGCACCCGATGGTCCGCCCCGTGACGCTCCACCAGACGGTCGAAACGCCAGCGCGGAAACGCCTTCATCAAACCGCCAAATACCGTATCCTGATAGCGCATGGCTTGGGCTCCAATCCGAGCTTCGATTCAACAAATCTCTCCAAAACCCAGTTGAATCCAAGCCATGCACCCAGTCCACAAAATTTAAACCGGACAGCAATGGAACAAGTCCGGCCATGACGTGTGGAGAGCGCTGTCGGGGAGAACGCGAGATTCCGAAACGCGAGACCCGCTTCGACCGTAACAATGGGAGACGCATTCACATAGGTGAGCCGTTGCGCCACATTGGGGCGGCGTGACACGAGGGAGGAACGGCATGACCGGAAACCCGGTAACCGAACGGCTGGATGCGGAGCTGGAGGATTTCGTCGGGCGATGCCTGATCTTTCCCTCGGACGCCTGGACCCCCAACCGCTGCCGCGCCTGGGTGCTGCAGCACCGGTTGAACTCGCGCCAGCGCAACTCGGTCCTCAAGCTCAAGACCGCGACCAACTGCCCGATCTGGGAGATCAAGCTCGACATCATCCACGCGTGCTCGCAGGAGATCGTCGCCGATCACGAGTTCGGCGGCGGCGAGCCGCACTGGCAGATCCTGGAAGATCTCGGCGTGCGCATCGGCATGGACCGCGACGAGATCCGGGCGGCCACGCCGACGCCCACCACCCAGCTCTGCTGGGATGCCTGGATGGGGCTGATGGCGAACTGCCACTGGCTGCTCGGGCTGATCGCCAACACCTGTTCGGAGCGGGTCAACGTTCCGGGCTACGGGGTGGGCGAGGCGCGCGAAAGGGGCTGGAACGCGATGGTCGGCGAGCGCTGGCGGGAAATCTGGGATCTGAGCGAGGACGACGTGCGCTTCTTCACCCTCCACACCGAGGCCGACCTCGAACATTCCGACCTCGGCTGGAACACGGTCGCCGAATACGCCGAGGAGCTGCATCTGGAGGACGAGGTGGTGGAGGCCTGCCGCCGCAACCTCGTGGTCTGGGAGACTTATTTCAACGGCATCTGCCATCTCGGCGACACGATGGACGCGGCGGGGTGACGGCGATGCGGCTTGCGCTTATCGGCTATGGCGCCATCGGCCAGCTGATCGTCGCCCGCCTGAACGAGGAGAACGCGCTCGACCTGCTCGACGGCATTCTGGTGCGCTCCCGCCCCGCATCCGATCCGGGCGTGCCCGTGTGGTACGACGCCGAGGAAATGATCGCCGTCGAGCCCGACATCGTGATCGAGGCGGCGGGACACGAAGCGCTGCGCGCGATCGGGCCGGCGGTCGTCGAATCGGGCGCGGACCTGATCGTCGCCGCGGTGGGCGCGCTCGCCGACGAAGACTTCGCGGAAGAGCTCCGCGAGGCCGCGCGCGACGGCGCCAGGGTGATCGTGCCGCCGGGCGCCGTCGCGGGGCTCGACGGGCTGGTGGCGGCCCGCACCGCCGGGCTGGAGCGCGTGACCTACTCGTCCTACAAGCCTCCCCATGCCTGGCGCGGCACGCGGGCGGAGCAGACGATCGACCTCGATCACGCGGAAGACGAAGTCGTGTTCTTCACCGGCAGCGCACGGGAAGCGGCGCTGCACTACCCGCAGAACGCCAATGTCGGAGCCGCGGTCTCGATCGCCGGGCTCGGTCTCGACGAGACGCGGGTGCGGTTGATCTCATCCAGGAAGGTGGACGACCCGCTGGGCGTGATCGAGGCCGAGGGCGCGTTCGGCCACTTCCGCTTCGAATGCCTCGCCAGGGCGTCCCCGACCAACCCCAAGACGTCGGCCATCACCGCCGACAGCCTGCTCGAATGCGCGAGGCTGGGAATCGGGATACCGGCGTTCGAGGCGTAGGCGGCTTTTCCGCCCCTACACCCCCGGGCAGGTCGAGGTGACGCCGCCGTCGACCACCAGGGTCTGGCCGGTGACGTACGAGGATTCGTCCGACGCCAGGTAGAGCGAGGCGTAAGCCACGTCCCAGCCGGTGCCCATCCGGCCGAGCGGCACGATGGCGTCGCGCGCCTTGCCGTATTCCTCGGCCGAGGTGTAGCCCTTGTAGGCGTAGGACGGTTTGCCCTTGATGTCGCGCCTTGTGAACGGGGTGTCCATGTAGCCCGGCAGCACGCAGTTGGCCCGGATCTGCTTCCCCGCGTATTGCAGGGCGATGTTCCGGGTGAACTCGTTGAGCGCGCCCTTGCCCGTGGCGTAGGTCGTCATCGGCACGTTGAGATGCCGGATGCCGCCGATCGACGAGATGTTGACGATCGACCCGCCGCCCTGCTCCTCCATGATCGGGATCACCGCCTTGCAGGTGAGGAACGCCGAGGTGACGTTGATGTCGAACGTGTCGTACCAATCCTCCACGCTGACCGTCGGCAGGGCGCGGCCCGGCCCGACGCCGCCCACATTGTTGTGCAGGATATCGATGCGTCCGTAAGTCCCCATGCAGGCCTCGACCGTCGCCGTCACCGATTCCGGATCGGTCACGTCGGCGGCCCAGGCCATGGCCTCGCCGCCTTCTTCCTCGACGATGCCGGCGGTCTCCCGGGCGGCCTCGATGTTGATGTCGACGGCAAAGACCTTGGCGCCCTCGCGCCCGTAGACCACCGCCGTCGCCTTGCCGTTGCCCCAGCCCGGCCCGACCGCGCCCGCGCCGGTCACCAGCGCGACCTTGCCCGCCAGGCGGTCGCCCCGTCTCACCTCTTCCGACATCGTAATCCCCTGTTGAACTTCCCTCGGATCGCTACTCCGCCGCGTCCGGCACCCGCTCCGGCTCGATGCGCAGCTCGGTGTCGAGCAGCGGCGGATCGCCGGTGCGGCGCACCTCGACCGACAGCAGATGCGCGCAGCCCGGGCAGATATATTCGTTGACCGCGATCTCGCCCGTGAGTCCGAAGCGGTTCCAGGGGCTCAGCGTCTCCATCGGCACGGCACGGACCAGCGCGCCGGTCTTGGGGTCGGCCTCGACCGGGGCGAGCGGGTGGCGGCAGGAAAGGCAGTCGTACCAGAGCGCCCCGCCGCGCTCGGCGACGACCACGGCCTGGCCGAGCGCCCCGACGGGTTCGCCCGACGCGCGCGGTGCACCCGGCACGGGAGGCGCACGGTCGGGATACGCCTCGGCGAACGGAACCCCCTCGGCGAGCCGGCGGTCGCGGATCGCCTGCCGCGCGGCTCCCGTCGCTTCCGTGTCGACATCGCCGTCGGCATCGAGCGCCACGCCGTAGACCGCTTCCGCGACCTCGCGCGAGCAGAGCCCGGCCCGTATGTCGTCGGCGACCGCTTGCGGCGGGCGCAGCAGCGCGTCGCCGTACCCGCCCCCGCCGGCGCAAGCGATCACCCAGGCATCGTCCTCATTGACGATGGTGCGGGTCTTGGCGGCTTGCGGCTCGAGCGCCTCGCAATCGGCGTCTTCCAGCCCGGTCGCGATCTCGCCCCGGGCGAACCGCGCCCGGATATCGGCGCCGCGCAAGATGGCGCGCACCTGGACGCTCGACGGATAGCCGCCATAAAGCCCCTGCGACTCGGGCTGGCTCGCGCCGTGGGTGAGCAGCGTGAGATCGATCGGCCCGTCCGTCCGGTGCGGCACGACCATCGCCTCGGTCCCCACCCCGCCGCGATAGCGCCCGGCGCCGCCGGTGTCGCGCGACTGGCGGCGATAGACGTAGAGGATCGGGTATTCCTTCTCGTAGGTCTCGACATTGGCGATCCCCATGGCGGGCGTCCCGGGAAGCCCGCCGGTATCGGGACCGTCCTTCCACGCCCGCCCGCCGCCGCCGCCGCTCTGGTCGAGGAGGACGGCGGTAAACGGACGGCCATCCTCATGCCTTCCCGCCAGCGTCGCGCCCTGCCAAGCCGGCGACCAGTTGGCCTGCGCCTCGCTGCCGGCGAGTTCCGAAGAGGCGAGCATCTTGCCGATAGCCTGGGATGCGACGTGGGAGGTGGCGAAGGTGGCCGCCACGGTCGCCATGCTGACCGCCGCCGGGTGGGTGGCGTTGTTGAGCGTTCCCTCCTCGCTGACGAAATCGATCGCCGGCATGATCGCGCCCGGCGACCACGGCATGTCGTAGCAGAGCATCGGCAGGATCGCCGACACCGTGCCGCTCTCCAGTCCGACGCGGGTGCAGTTGACCGCGCCGCGCGCCTGCCGGTCGGTGCCGGTGTAGTCGAATACGAGCCGGTCGCCGGTCTTGGTCATCCGGAGCCGGACGCGGTAGAGCCGGTTCTCGTTGCCGTCATGGTCGAGGAATCCCTCGGCCCGCCAGCTCCCGTCGGGCAGCGCGCGGAGCCGCCTCGCGAAGGACGCGCCGACCGTCCGCAGCAGCTCGTCCTGCAGCGCCATGAAGGTGTCGACGCCGTATTCGGCGATCATCTCGCGGATGCGCTCGCCGGTGCGGTTGATCGCCGCGATCCGCGCCCGCACGTTGAGCCCGTTGACCTCGGAGGTGCGCGAGTTGCGGATCACCAGCGCCTCCAGATCGTCGCGTATCCTGCCGCGCTCGACCATCTTGATCGGCGGGATCAGCGGCCCCTCGCCGAACACGTCGGGGGTGCCGACGGTGAAGCTGCCGGGGTTTGGGCCGCCCACGTCGGTCTCGTGCATGGCGAGCCCGGCCCAGCAGACCAGCCGCCCTTCCCAGTGGATCGGCGCCACCATCAGGATATCGTTCATGTGGGCCGCGCCGCACCAGGGATCGTTGGTGACGAAGGCGTCCCCCTCGTCGATCCCCACCGACTCGCCCAGCCGCTCGATCACCGTCTTGACCGCGAAGTTGAGGCAGAGCGAGAGCCGGGTCGTATAGATCCCGACATAGAGCGAGTCGCCGGCGGGCGTCAGCAGCGAGGTGTTGAAATCCTTCGCCTCGTAAACCGCCGGCGAGCCCGAGACCTGGGCGGCGACGCGGCCCTGCTCGTCGTTGATCATCCAGAGCCGGTGACGCAGCACCTCGAAGGTTATGGGATCGAGCGTCGCTGTCATGGCTTCGTCCCTTCTCCCTCTCCGGGCGGATCGACCGAGATCACGACATTGCCGAACCCGTCGACCCTGGCGCCGGCAAAGGACGGTAGCACGATCGTATCCCCGGTTCGTTCGATAACCAGCGGACCCCTGAAAGCCATCCCCGGCACCAGCAGCGCGCCGTCATAGACCGGCGTGTCCCGCGCCGCGCCGGTCTCCGGAAAGAAGATCGGGCGCGTGGCGGTGCGGGCCGCCTCCGGATCGGCGTCGGGGTCGGGATCGACCGCCGCGAGCGCCGGCGCCACCGTCTCCGCCATGCCTTCGACCCGGCACTTGACGATCTCGATCCCGGCCGCGCGATAGGCCGCGTTGGCGCCGTAGAGCGCGGAATAGCGCGCCTCGAACGCCTCGACGACCGCGTCCTGCGAAGACTCGGTGGAAACCGGCACCGAGAGCGCCGACGGCTGCAGCCGGTACTTCATGTAGAGCGAACGTTCGAAGCGGCGCACGCCCTCGGGCACGCCCTCGCTGTCGAACAGCCGGGCGAGGCCGCGCTCGTTCTCTTCGAACAGGTCGCCGAGCCTTCCCCACTCCCCGTCGGCCAGCGGAAAGACCGCCGGGAAGGACGCCTCCCCGCTGTGCAGCAGCCCGCCGGTCATCATGCCGAGCGCGGAGAACACGGCCGCGAAGGAGGGCACGTAGACCGTGCCGATCCTGAGCTCGCGCGCCAGATAGGCGATGTGCATCGCCGCCGCGCCGCCATAGGCGAACAGCACGAAGTCGCGCGGATCGCGCCCCCGGTCGATCGAACAGCGCCGCATCAGGTCGGCCATGTGGGCGTTGACGATGCGGAAGGCGCCGGATGCCAGGGCCATCCGATCGCCGCCCATCGCACCCGCGAGCTCGTCCGCCGCGCGTTCGGCGGCCGCGATGTCGAGCCGCATGCGGCCGCCGAGAAACGCGGTCGCGTCGAGGAAGCCCAGGATCAGGTCGACGTCGGTCACGGTCAGCCGGGCACCGCCGCGGCCGTAACAGGCGGGTCCGGGATCGGCACCGGCGCTGTCCGGGCCGACGCGGAGCAGCCCGTTCTCGTCGAGCCAGACGATGCTGCCGCCGCCCGCACCGACCGAGCTCACCGCGACCTTGGGCATCAAATAGGCGTATTTGTCGATCACCGGCTGCTCGTCGAGCACCGACCTGCCGCCCTCGATCATGGCCACGTCGAAGGTGGTGCCGCCCATGTCGGCGCAGAGGATGTTGGCCTCGCCGTAGGCCGCCCCGAAGAAGCGCGCGCCGAGCACACCGCTGACCGGCCCTGAATCGAGCATCAGGAGCGGCTTCGCGCGCACGTCATCCATGGTGGTCAGCCCGCCCATCGAGTGGGCGAGCAGGAGCGGCGCGCGGTAGCCCGCCTCGCCAAGCCGCCGAGCGAGTCGTTCCAGATAATCGACGACCCTGGGCCCGACATAGGCGTTGAGCACCGTCGTCACCGCGCGCTCATACTCCCCCAGCACCGGGGCGAGCTCGGACGAAACAGTGACGTAGACGCCGGGATGGTCCCTCGCGATGCGCTCCCGCACCCGGCGCTCGTGCTCGCCGTTGAGGAACGACCACAGGAAGCAGACCGCGATGGCGCGGGCGCCGTCGGCGACCAGCGCATCGACCGCCCGGGCCGCCTCGTCCTCGTCCATCGCCACCACGACATCTCCCGCCCGGTCGAGGCGTTCCGCGACCCCCCGGATCATGCGGCGGTCGACGATCGGCGGATCGGCCTTGTCGAGATGCGACTGGTGGATCATCTCGCGCTCGGACTGGCCGGCGACCTTCTGCATCACCTTGCCGATGGGGATCGCGTCCTCGTGCCCCCTGGTGGCGATCAGCCCGGTGGTCACGCCGTTGCGCTCGACGACCGCATTGGTCGCGATGGTGCAGCCGTGGATCAGGTGACGGCAGCCGGATAACAGACCCTCGAGGTCGGTCTCGAGCGAGCCCGCGGCGACGCGGATGGCGTCCATCACACCTTGGGCCGGATCGTCCCGCGTGCTGGGCGCCTTCGCCGTCGCGACGATGCGGCCCGCGCCGTCCAGCACCGCGCAGTCGGTGAACGTGCCGCCGATGTCGATGCCTATGTAGCGCTCCATCGCCTCTCGCCAATGCCGGCCGCCGGACTATTCTAGGCGCCCGCGGCTGTTCGGCGAAGGAGCGCTCCCATGAAGATCGACGGCGGCTGCCATTGCGGCAGCATCACCTACCGAGCCGAAATCGACCCGGACAAGGTGAGGATCTGCCACTGCACCGACTGCCAGAGGCTCTCGGGAACGGCATTCCGGATCTCGGTGGGGACGCCGGAGGAAGACTTCACCCTGCTTTCCGGCGCGCCGAAGACATACGTCAAGACCGGGGAGAACGGCGCCCGGCGGGCGCAGGTGTTCTGTCCCGACTGCGGTTCGCAGATCTACGCGACCGCGGCCGACGGCGACGGCCCGAAAGTCTTCAACCTCCGCACCGGCACCATCGACCAGCGCGACCGACTCAAGCCCAGGTCGCAGATCTGGAAACGCTCGGCTCAGGCCTGGCTCGGCGAGATCGGCTCCCTCCCAGCAAGGGACATGCAATAGCCATCGAGTCGAAACGCATGCCCGGGCGACGATCCGGTTTCGGTCCGAACACCGGGATTGTCGGTGCGTCACGGTCGACGGAGACCCGTACGGACAGGCCGGAACAACCGTGAAACCGCGCACCGTCGTCTCGGCGCTCGTCGTCCTCGCGGGCATCGCGATCTGGTTCCTGCCCGATCCGGCGGGCGGGCCGGCGGGGGTGTGGCATGCCTGCGCGGTCGTGGTGGTGGCGATCGGCCTGTGGGCGACGGCGGCGCTCCCGGAATATTTCACGGCGCTGATCTTCCTCCTGCTCGCGGTCACCGTCGGCGGGATCGCGCCCGACCTCGCCTTCTCGGGGTTCCACTCGACGGCGGCGTGGCTGATCTTCGGCGGGCTGGTGATCGGCCATGCCGTCGAGACCACCGGCCTCGGCGGGCGGATCGCCGCGGTGATCATCCCGCGGATGGGGACCGGCTACCTGCCGATCCTCGCCGGAATCGTGGCGGCGGCGGCGGCGATGGGTTTCCTGGTTCCGTCCAATTCGGGGCGGGTGGCGATCCTGGTTCCCATCGTGGCCGCGCTGGCCGGCCGGCTGGGCTTCGGCGAGGGATCCAACGGCCGCGCGGCGCTGGTGCTGGCGGCGGCCTGCGGAACCCTTTATGCCGGGTTCGGCGTCCTGCCGGCGGCGGTCCCCAACCTGATCATGGTCGGCGCGGCCGAGAGCATCTACGGCGTCGACATCAGGTTCGCCGAATACAGCCTGGTGCATTTCCCGGTGCTGGGGCTGGTGACCGTGGTGGGGCTGCCGCTCATCCTGCGGGCGCTGTTCCCCGACCGGCCGCGCGCGACGGACGCCGCGACGCCCCCCGCCCCCTGGAACCGCGGCCAGGTCACTTTGTCCGGGCTGCTGGTGCTCGCCCTGGTGCTGTGGATGACCGACTTCGCGCACGGCGTCTCGCCGGGCTGGGTGGCGCTCGGGGTGGGGCTGCTCTGCCTGATGCCGCGCATCGGCGTCGACGCGCCGGCCGCCCTCGTCACCCGGATCAACTTCGGCCCCTGGTTCTTCATCGTCGCGGTGGTGGCGATCGGCGCGATCGTGTCGAAATCCGGTCTCGGCGGGATCGTCGCCGACAACCTGTTCGCCACGGTGACCTTCGTCGAGGGCGCCGATTTCCTCAACCTCGCCATCGTCAGCGCCATCGGCACGGTGATGGGGCTGCTGGCCGGGGTGCCGGGCCAGCCGGCCATCATGACCCCGCTGGCCTCCGAGATCGCCGCCGCCACGGGCTGGCCGCTCGCCACCGCGGTGCAGGCGCAGGTGCTGTCCTGGACGATGGCGCTCTTCCCCTATCAGTTGCCGCCGCTGCTGCTCGCGATCCATCTCGCGGGCATCCCGACCGCCGCGCTGGTCCGCGTGCTGGTGGCGATGACCGCAGCCGCCTGGCTCGCCGTCCTGCCGCTGACCTGGGCCTGGTGGTCGCTGCTCGGAATGTTCGGCTGAGGATTCCCTACCCGTCGGGGCGCGTGGCGACGGCGATCAGCTCGATCTTGTTGCCGCCGGCGAATGTCACCTGGACGCACGAGCGCATCGGCCATCCCGCCGGGTCGTCGCCGATCCAGCGCGCCCACATCTCGTCGAAGCCGGGCTTCTCGTTCACGTCGTGGAGATAGACCTGGACGCTGATGAGACGCGAGCGGTCGGTTCCCGCCGCGGCGAGCCCCCGGTCGAGCGCGTCGAACGCGCGCTCGGCCTGACCGAGGAACGGGAGCGAGAAATCGTCCGACATGCCGAGCACCCAGGCGAGGTCCTTGTACGCCGAGCCCCAGCAGCGGCTCGGCACGTTGCCGGGAATGCGCAGGATGTCGGTCATGGCGGGGTTCCCCTACTCGTCGGCGAAATCGGCTTCCTGATAGTCGACGAGATGCCGGTAGTCCTCGCGGATGGGGGCGAAGACGTCGAGGTTCAGCGCCGGCTCGTCGCCGATCGGCTCGCCGTAATGCTCCACGTTCGGCGGGATGCGGATGAACGAGCCCGGCCCGGCCTCGAACACCTCGTCGCCGACATGGAAGCGCACATGGCCCTGGACGATGCACACCACCTGCTCGAAGGGATGGCTGTGCGGGTTGACGTCCATGCCGGGTTCCAGCCAGTTCATCACCAGCAGCACGTCCTCGCCGCGGAAGCCGCAGCGTTCGACGCCTTCCCGCACCGCTTCGCGCGGCAAATCGTTCCAGTTATAGAGAACCGCCTTCGCCATCTCCGCCTCCTTGCTATTCCGCCGCGCCGAACCCGCCGCCGCCGGGTGTCTCGAGCAGCACCTCGTCGCCGGCCGCCATCGTCATCTTGTTGGCCCGCGCCGACGGCTCGCCGTTGACCAGGAACCGGCCGGGCCTGCCCGCGCCGCCTCCCTCGAGCCCCTCGGCCGGCGCGCTCAGCCGGCTGGGGACGGCGTTGAGGAACCACGGATCGCGCGTCCGCATGCGGAACCCGATCGCCTGCCCGTCGCCGCCGGGTGCCCGTCCCGCCCCGCCGGAGCCGTCGAGCAGCTCCTTCCGGGTGAACTCGATGGGCATCGCGGCCTCCAGCACCTCGACCGGCACCGCCGCGACGCCGGTGGGATAGCAGGTGGCGCCGAGTCCGGGCTTGGCTCGCCTGGCTCCCATGCCGCCGGAATAGTTGAACATCGCGCTGGTGAACGGCTCGCCGCGCTCGTCCCTGCCCTGGATCTGCATCGTCCAGACGGCGCCCGCCCCTTCCGCGACGACCCGGTCGGGCGTCACCGCGTGCAGCGCCTTCAGGATCGGCATCGGCACGTACATTCCCACCACGTGGCGCGCGGCCACCGGGGACGGATATTTCGCGTTGACGATGGAGCCTTCCGGCGCGGTTACCCGGATCGGCTTCAGGCTGCCGTGGTTGTTGGGAAGCTCCGGGTCGAGCGTGCTCCTGATCGCGAAGGCGGAATAGGCGTGGGTGTAGTTGAGCACCACGTTGACGCCGTGCGGGCTCGCCTCCGACGAGCCGGCGAAATCGACCAGGATGTCGCCCGCCTCGGCATCGACGGTGAGCGCGCATTTGAGAACGATCTCCGCGCCGCCCGGGATGTCGAAACGGCTCTCGCCGCGATACGTGCCGCCCTCGAGGCCGCGGATCGAGGCTCGCGCGGCCCGTTCGGAGCGGGAGATAATCTCGTCCGCGAGCTCGTCGATATCGTCTAGACCGTGCCGGTCGCAAAGGACCTTCAGCCGCTCCGCGCCCACCCGGCCGCTGGAGACCTGCGCCGCGAGGTCGCCCATCACCTCGTCCGGGGTGCGTACGTTGTGGCGGATTATGTCGTGCAGCAGCGCATTCGGCTCCCCCGCCTCGTAGAGCTTCGCGCGGGGGATCCAGAGTCCCTCCTCGTGAACGTCGCGGGCGCCGGCCCCCACGCCGTACCCGCCGATATCCGTGTGGTGGATGGTGGAGCCGAAGAAACCGATGACGCGGCCCTTTCGGAACACCGGGGTCAGCACCGTGATGTCGAAGAAATGCCCGGCCGACAACCAGGGATCGTTGGTCACCAGCACGTCGCCCTCGGCGAGGCCGTCGGGCGGGAAGGTCTCGACGAAATGAGCGCCCGCGGCGGCCAGCGTGTTGATGTGCCCCGGCGTTCCGGTGACGGCCTGGGCGATCATCCTGCCCTCGCGGTCGAGCAGCGCGCAGGCGAGGTCGCCCGCCTCGCGCACCACCGGGCTGAAGGCGATGCGTTGCAGCGCGCGGGCCTGTTCGGACACCGCGCCGATCAGGTTCGACCAGAGGATTTCAAGCGCGATCCCGTCCATGCTCACCCGTCCCGCCGCGCGACGATGCAGCCGTCGTCGCGGACTTCGGCGTGCCAGCCGGCCATGACGAAGATCGTCGTCTCGCGCTCCTCGATTATGGCCGGTCCCGCCAGCTCCTGTCCCGCCGAAAGCGCCGCGCGATCGTAGACCGGCACCGCTTCGTCCTCCGCCCGAACGTGGACCGGCCGCTTTCCCTTCGCCCGGCCGGGAGCGGCGGCGGTCATTGGTTCGGTGTCGCCCGCGACATCGGGACCGTGCCCGCTGACCCGCCAGGCGACGGCTTCGATCGCCAGGTCGGAGAGGCGGAGCCCGTAGGCGGTCTCATACGCCGTCTCGAAGGCCTCGCGGAGCGCCGCCTCGTCCCGCGAGGCGACCGGATTGCCGTCGAACGCGACTGTAACCTCGTTCTGCTGCCCGACATAGCGCATGTCGGCGCCATGGCTGAACCGCATGCCGCGCGGCGGGCAGCCGGCGGCCGTCATGGCGGCGCGCGCCTCTTCCTCCATCTCCGCCATCGCCGTCCCCGCCCGGTCCCAGTCGACCGGCCCCGCCGTGCCGCGCGCGAGGTCGTAGCGGAGCGGGGTGATCAGGGCCCCGAAGGCGGAGAGCACGCTCGCGAGCGGCGGGTAAATCACCGTGTCGCCGTCGAGCAGCTCGGCGACGAAGCAGGCATGGACCGGACCCGCGCCGCCGAAGGCCAGCACGGGCAATCCCCGATAGTCGAGCCCGCGGTCGGTCGCGTGCGCCCGCGCGGCGGCGGCCATCGATTCTCCCACCACCCCGAAGACGCCTCGCGCGGCGTCGATGCGAGAGACGCCGAGTTGCCCCGCGAGTCCTTGCAGGGCGCGCTCCGCCGCGCCGAGGTCGAGCGGCAGGTCGCCGCCGAGGAAGCGGTCCGCATCGAGCAGGCCCAGCACAAGGTCGGCGTCGGTCACCGTCGGCGCCGCGCCGCCGCGCCCGTAGCAGGCCGGTCCCGGCTCCGAACCCGCGCTGTCCGGGCCGACCTTGAGCAGCCCGAGACCGTCGACCGCCGCTATCGAGCCCCCGCCGGCGCCGATCTCGATCATGTCGATGGCCGGGATCAGGATCGGGAACCCGCTCCCCGCCTTGAAGCGGTACACCCGGTCGACCTCGAACTGGCCGGTAACCGTGGGGCGGCGCTCCTCGATCAAGCAGGCCTTGGCGGTGGTCCCGCCCATGTCGAAGGAGAGCAGCCTGTCGAGCGCGACGCGTTCGGCGAGATGGCTCGCCGCGAGCGCCCCGGCGGCGGGGCCCGATTCCACCATGCGGACAGGGAACCGTCCGGCCGTGCCCGCGCCGAGCACGCCGCCGTTCGACATCATGATCAGCGGCGCGGTGGAAAAGCCGCGTTCCTCCAGCGCCTCCGACAGCCGCCTGAGATAGGGCGCGACGATGGGCTGCGTGTAGGCATTGAGCACGGTCGTCGCGGCGCGCGGGTATTCGCGGATCTGCGGCGCCACCTCGGAGGATAGCGAGACATGCATCTCAGGCAGGCGCTCGGCCAGCAGGCCGCGAACCCGGCGCTCGTTTTCGCCATTGACGTAGGCATTCAGCAGACAAACCGCGACCGACTCGACATTCGCGTCCCGCAATTTCCCGGCAAGGGTGTCGACCTCCGCCGCTTCGACCGCTTTGTAGACATTTCCGTCGGCGAAGATCCGCTCGTTCACGCCGAACGTGCGCTCGCGCGGGACCAGCGGCGCGGCATATTCGATCTGCGGATCGAACATGTCGTAACGATGCTCGTCCCGGATATGGAGCACGTCGCGAAACCCTTCCGTGACCAGAAGCGCCGTCGACGGCCCGCTCCGCGTGACGACCGCGTTGGTGACGACCGTGGTCGCATGCACGATCGTGTCGTCCACCTCGGCCGGCGCGATCCCGGCTTTCGCGAGCACGCCGTCGACGGCGGCGAAGAACCCCTCCAGCAGATCGCCATGCGTGGTCAGCCGCTTGTCCGACCGGACGAAACCGTCGCCGCGCCGCAGCACCGCATCGGTGAACGTCCCCCCGATATCGACCGCGATGCGGTAGCGGGAAGGGGGGGCCTGAGCGTTCGGTCCTGTCATGGTTCTTCCCGTACGACGCCCATTCGTCCAAATCCGATGCCCGCCCTTCGATACGCCGCTTCGCGGCTACTCAGGGTGAGGGTCGGGTGAATTCGGCCGCCAAGAATTCCTCATCCCGAGTAGGCGCGCCAGCGCCGTATCGAGGGACGCGCCGCCGCTATCGTGCACCAGGAACAGGCAGTCCATGCGGTCGGTGTCTTTGTGAATTCTCGGCCGTTCGGCCCGCGAAAAAGGGGCGCCGGTATTTCCGGAAACCCAATTCTCGACCATGAGAAATTTATCCAAAACCGTGTCCCGAATCAAGAAGAACTTTGTCTTTTAGGGAACATTTCGGCCGGTTCCGGCCTTCCGTCTGCCCCTCCCTCGTCATGCCCGGATTTGTTCCGGGCATCCATGTCGTTCCGCCGAGTCACCCGCCCACCGCCCATGTCGCGATGCCGCAACCCGTGGATGCCCGGAACAAATCCGGGCATGACGACACGAGGGTGCGCGACGATGCTATACGACCATGACGGCAGGGAACCGAACAGACGCCCCTCACCCGCTCCGCCTGAGGCGTTCGGTCTCCGCCGCGTCGACCGCTCCGGTCTCGTCGAGCGCGACGCGGTAGACGGCGCGGGCCTTTTCCCAAGTGACGTAGCCGGCGGCCACGTCGTCGGCCACGCGTTCCGGATCGCGGGATTCGGGCGGGCCGAAGCCGCCACCGCCGCCGGTGCGGAGCCGGAAACGGTCGCCGGCCCTGAGCTCGGTGACTCCCTTGAGCAGCCGGTAGGGTTCGCCCTCGGCCGGCTCGATCGTCCCGTCCGCCCCCTCGCCGTCGGTGCCGCCGTCGATCCCCCAGGGCCGGCACTGCGTGCGGTCGATCTGGACACTGAACCCGGCGTCCGACAGCACCCGGACGACTTTTTCCGTGCCGAGGCCGCCGCGATGGCTGCCGTCGCCGGCCGAGTCCGGGCGCAGCGCGACGGTCTCGACCAGCAGCGGGCAGAGCGCCTCCTGCAACTCGACCGGCACGTCGAGCGTGTCGCCATGCGCCATCGTCTTGTAGGGCCCGCCGCCGTCCGCGGCTGCCGTCGCCCCCCAGCCGCCGTGCCCGGTGTCGATCTGCTGATAGAGCGCGCCGTTCGCCGGATCGGTGCCGAAGAACCAGTGGACGGCGAAGGTCGCGTGATGCCCGCCGGCGGCGCGCGCCGGGTCGGCCTTGCCGACCGCCCGGACGATCGTGTCGATGACGGTCGCGAGCGTCGCCGAATACATCCCCATCGGCGCGGTGGCGGGCGCGCTCAGGAAGGTGCCGTCGGGGATGACGATCTCGAGCGGGCGGAAACACCCTTCGTTGGCGGGTTCGTCGGGCGCGGTGAGGATCTTGAAGGCAATTCTCGCGGCGGGCCATGCGCCCCCATAGACGCCCGAGTTCATCGGTCCCCTGAGCACACCGCCGACGCCGGAGAGGTCGATGGTCATGGTTTCGCCGGAAATCCGCACCTCGACCCCGACCGGCACCGGCACGTCCCCCTCGATCCCGTCATTATCGAGGAAGGATTCGGCGCGCCAGACCCCGTCCGGCAGGTCGCGCACCCCGCGCCGCGCCACCTGCTCGCTCCTGTCCCAGATGGCCTCGATCGCCTCCCGCGCGGTCGCCGCTCCGTAGCGGTCGATCAGGGCGCGGAACTTCTTCTTTCCGGTCAGCGTGCCGGCGAGCTGGGATTCGAGATCGCCGAGGACCATCGTCGGGAAGCGGGTGTTGATCTCGATGGTCCGGTAGAAATCATCGTTGCGCACCCCCTTCGACCACAGCTTCACGCTGCGGAACTGGATCCCCTCCTGAAAGATCTCGGTCGCGTCGGTCGCGCTGCACGAGCCCGCGGTCGAGCCGCCCACGTCGACCCAGTGGACCAGCACGCACATGAAGCCGAACAGCCCGCCGGAGCCGTCGAACACCGGGGTGTACATGACGACGTTGTTGAGATGCTGGCCGAGCGTGCCGGCGTGGTTCGAGATCAGCACGTCGCCGTCATGGAGATTGTCGATGCCGTGGACCGCGATCCCGTCGCGCACCGCGATGCCGAGCGCGTTGGCGACGAAGATCGGGATCGAACCGGACCCCTGCGCGACCAGACGGCCTTCGGCGTCGACCAGGCCGGAGGCGAAGTCCTTGTACTCGTATACCAGCGGGCTGAAGGCGGTGCGGGTGATGTTGGCGTCGATCTCGTTCGGGATCGCGACCAGGCCGTGGCCGATGATTTCGAGCGTGATCGGGTCGAGCGCCGTGGCGGGCCGGGCGTCGTCCATTATCGGTCTCCGATCGCGATGCGGATTTCGCCGAGTTCGCCGACGATACAGCGATCGCCGGGGCCGATCACCGTGGTCGCGCCATATTCCTCGACGACGAGGGGGCCTTCGGCCTGGAAACCGGACGGGAGCGCCGCCCGGCGCCGGACGGGGGTCTCGATCCACCCGCCGGCGGCGCCGAACCAGACCGGGCGCGACGCGGGCGCCCCGCCGGCGGCATCCTCCGCGCGCGGCAGCCGGGTCAGCGCGGGCTTATCGGTTTGCGCGTAGGCGCTCACCCTTATGCCGACGATCTCGATGGGCGCGGTCGAGTCCGAATGACCGAATCGCTCCCGGTAATAGGCCTCGAACGCCTGGCGCAACGCGGAGGCGTCGGAGATCCCGGTCACCGGGATGACGAAGCTGTGCTTCTGGCCGCGATAGCGGAGCTCGATGGAGCGCGCCAGCGTGGCGGTGGCGCCGGGCACTTCGGCGGCGACGATATCGGTGCCGTGCCGGTCGGCTTCGGCGAAGGCGGCGCGGATCTCGGGCAGCGTCCCGTCGTTCAGATCTCGGATCATGGTGCGCGCGACATCGAGCCGCGCGTCGGCAAGCAGCATCCCGATGGCGGAGAAATTGCCGGGCTCGGGCGGTACGACGACGGTGCCGATATCGAGCTCGCGGGCGAGCAGCGAGCCGTAGATCGGGCCGCTGCCGCCGAACGCGAAGAGCGCGAAATCGCGCGGGTCGTAGCCGCGTTCGACCGTGATCTGGCGGATCGCGCCGGTCATCGTCACGGCGGCGAGCGCGAGCATCCCCTCCGCCGTCTCCTCGATCGCCCGGCCCCCCATCCCGATGGGACCCGCCACCCGGTCCGCGATCGCGGACGACGCGGCATCCGCATCGAGCTCCAGCCCGCCGGCCAGGAACACGCCCGCGCCGATCCGGCCCAGAACGAGGTTCGCGTCGGTCACCGTGGGCTCGGTCCCGCCGCGGCCGAAGGCGACCGGGCCCGGATCGGAGCCCGCGCTTTTCGGGCCGATACGGAGCCGCTTTTCCCCGTCGACCCAGGCGATGGAGCCGCCGCCGGCGCCGACCTCGACGATATCGACCACCGATCCCCTTATGGGGAAGCCGGTGTCGTAGCCGCCGACGAAATAGGGCGAGCGGAGGCCGAATTCGCCGTCGCGGATCACTGCGCATTTCGCCGTCGTGCCACCCATGTCGAAGGCGATCAGGTTCGGGAGACCGAGCGCCTTCCCGTAGGCGCCGGCGCCGATGCACCCGCCGACGGGACCGGACTCGATGAGCGCGATGGGCTCGCGCAACGTGCGGTCGACCGACAGGACGCCCCCGTTCGAGCCCATCATGTAGAGCGTGCTCGCGAAGCCGCCTTCGGCGAGGCGGCGTTCCAGCCGCGCCGTGTAATCGGCCATGCGCGGCCCGACGACGGCGTTCGCCGCGGCGGTGCAGCAGCGTTCGTATTCGTACCATTCGCGGGTGAGCTCGGTCCCGGCGGTCACGTATATCCCCGGCAGACGCTCGCGCAGGCGCTCGGCGACCGCGCGTTCGTTGCGGTCGTCGCGATAGGCGTTGAGGAGCGAAACCGCGACCGCCTCGACATCCAGACCGGCGATGAACTCGGCGAGACGGTCGATTTCCTCCGGCTCCGGCTCGGCCAGCACCTCGCCGCGGCCGTGCACGCGCTCCTCCACCTCGAAGCGCAGCGCGCGCGGGATGAGCGGCGGCGCGCGGCGGAACCCGATGTCGAACGGATTGGTGCGATTGCCGCGCGCGAGCTCCAGCGTGTCGCGGAAGCCCTTCGTCGTGACCAGCGCCGCCTTCGCGCCGGAACGCTGCAAGAGCGTGTTGATGACCAGCGTCGTGCCGTGCTTGACCAGCAGCGCGCGGGCGAGATCGATCCCGGCCTCGTCCACGCAGGCCATCACCCCGTCGACCAGGTCGCCATAGGTCGTCAGCGCCTTGGCGTAGGCGACCTCGCCGCGCTCCATATCGAAGGCGGCGATGTCGGTGAACGTTCCCCCGGTGTCGACGGCGACGATCAGGGACATGGGACACGCGTCGTCATGCCCGCATGGTAGCGGGATCGCGCGGGACGATCACCGCCCGCCGGAACGGAAAGGAGCGCCGAAGCGCCCCTTTGGCCACGCCGGATGGAGGGGCCAGTCAGCCGATCCGCCCACCGTCCTCCCGCGCGATCGCGATGACCGAGGAGCGCGGCAGGCTGTCGCCGCCGTCGGGGAAGTGGCTGTTGCCCTCCTCGCCAGGGTGCTGGATGCCGACGAAGAGTGTCCGGCGGTCCGGGCTCCAGGCGATGCCGGTCACCTCGCATTCCTTCGGGCCCACCATGAAGCGGCGGATTTCGCCGGTCGCCGGGTCGCCCACCAGCATCTGGTTGTTGCCCTGGCCGGCGAACCCGCCCTTGTCGGTGTATTTGCCGTCGGTCTGGATCCACAGCATGCCGTTGGAATCGAAGGCGAGCCCGTCGGGCGAGTTGAACATGTTGTCCGGGGTCACGTTGCTTGAGCCCGCGTTGGCGTCGGAATGCACCGACGGGTTGCCCGCGACCACGTAAAGGTCCCAGGCGAAATCGTTGGCGAGATGGTCGCCGCCGTCGGGACGCCAGCGGACGATCTGGCCGTAGAGATTGCCGGCGCGCGGGTTGGGACCGCCCACCGGGGTCGGATCGCCGCCGGCATTCGGCTTCTTGCCGCGATTCTTGTTGTTGGTGAGGCAACAATAGACCTCCGCCTTTTTCGGGTTGGCGGCGACCCATTCGGGACGGTCCATCGTCGTCGCCTTCACCGCCGAAGCGGCCAGGCGCGTATGGATGCGGATCTCGGCGGCGGACGCCATCCCGGTGGCTTCGGGCGTGAGCTCCACCCATTCGCCGCGCCCGCCGTCGGCGAATCTGGCGGCGAACAGCTTGCCGGAATCGAGAAGGTCGGCGTTGTCGCCGCCGACGACATAACGGCCGTCGCTGACGAACCTGTACATGAACTCACCGCGCTCGTCGTCGCCCATATAGACCACGACCCGGCCGTTGGCGGCGAGCACGACCTCCGCGTTTTCGTGCTTGAAGCGGCCGAGCGCGGTCCGCTTCTTCGGCGTCGAGGCGGGGTCGAGGGGGTCGATCTCGACGATGTAGCCGGCGCGGTTGGGCTCGTTGGGATGCTTCGCGATGTCGAACCGCTCATCCGTCATCGCCCATCCGTAGCCGCGGTCCTTGAGCCCGATGCCGTAGCGATCGAAGGCGGGGCCGATCTCGAGCGAGGGGTCGCTGGACGAGAAATAGTCGTCGAAATTCTCCTCGCAGGCGAGATAGGTGCCCCAAGGGGTGCGCCCGTTCCCGCAGTCGTTCCAGGTGCCCAGCGTGCGTTCGCCCTTCGGATCGGCGGCGGTCTTGAGCAGGTCGTGGCCGCGCGCCGGGCCCGTGATGTCCATCGGCGTGTCGGCGGTGATCCGCCGGTTGTAGGGCGAGTCCTTGACGATCGACCAGGTGCTGTCGCGCCGCGCGATCTCGACGATGGAAACCCCGTGCGCCGCCTTCCCCTTGCGCACATCGTCGGCCGTCTCGGGCTTGCCGGAGGCGTAGACGATGTTGCGGTTGATGTATTCGTTGTTGACCGCAAGCACGTTCCGGCCGTCCTTCATGAACAGGGACATTCCGTCGTTGTTGTCGCCGAAGGCGCGTTCCTGGCTCTCGCCCGTGCCCCGGGTCTCCGGGTCGAAATCCGCCGCGTTCGACCACATCGGATCGCCCCACCGGACGACGACGTGCCAGCGGTATCCCTTCGGCACGGTCACGGTGTCCAGCGTGTTGGCGGGAACGGGATCGAACCCGAAGCGGCTATCGTTCGCGAGCGCCGAAAGAGGCCTGAGCGCGCCGGCGCTCGCCACGAACGCGGCCGCGCCGAAGACGGCGCCCCCGGCGACGAAGCCCCGCCGGGAGAGCGCGCGTTCCGCAAGGCTCTCGAAATCGGTCTCTGTCTCCGGAAAATCGGGGCTGATGCCAAGTGCCTCTGGCGCAAGGGTGTCGGTCGGGGTTCGGGGCATTCGTGCTTCTCCTGCTGCGGTCCGGCGGAACAATTGCCCCGGCCCGTTGCAGCGGCGTGACCGCTTCGTTACAGGCGCGTGAAAGCGGGGTCCAGCGCGGCAACGGTTCCGTCCGGACCCGCGTTGCTCTAGCCTGCGCCCGCGACCGGGAGGGGCGATGGGCAAGCTGTTCGACCGCTACGCCGCGCTGACGGACGGGCTGATCTACGAGCACGACGCATACGAGCGCCGGCCGGGCGTCGATCCCGAGCTGATCAGCCACGGGCTCGAGCCGGTCACCGAGCTCGAGCGGCGCGGCATGGACGCGATCGCCGAGATCGACGTCGAGCTCCTGTTCCACAAGCTGACGGCCATCGCCGAGGAGGCGCGCGACGTCTACATGTCGCTCTCGATCTCCGAAGCGATCATGACCGGCGACATGAATTGCGGGATCTTCACCGCCTCGGGCGATCCCGCGGTGGTGGCGACGGGCATCTATTTCCACACGATGCTCAACAACGCGCAGCTCAAATTCGCCAAGAAATATTACGAGCCCGACCCGACCGTCGGTCTCGCGGACGGCGACATCTATTTTTTCAACGACGAGCTCGGGGGCGGCGTCCACCCCTTCGACATGTTCACCGCGATGCCGGTGTTCTTTCGCGGCACCCATGTCGCCTGGGTGACCTGCGGCGGACACCAGGGCGATTCCGGATCGCCGACGCCGGGCGGGTTCAACGCCAAGGCGCGTACCCGCTACGAAGAAGGCTTCCACGTCCCGATGATGCGGATCGGCGACAATTTCCGCCTCAACCAGGACATGCTCGACATGCTGGCGGGCGAGGTCAGAAACCCGTTCGTGTTTTCGGCCGATCTGCGCTCGCGGGTCGCCACGTTGTTCCAGATGCACCGGCGCATCGTCCGCGAAATCGAGCGCCGCGGCATCGAGCATGTCGTGGGCGGTATGCGGACGATCCTGACGCGCGCCGAGGAGGCGGCGCGCAACCGGCTGCGCCAGCTCAATGACGGCGTGTTCCGCGCGGTGATGTTCAACGACGACGACATCGGCGGAAGTCTCGGGCTCACGCGGATCCCCGTCACCCTGTTCAAGGAGGACGATTCGCTCACCCTGCTGGTGCAGGGGGTATCGCCCGAGAACCGGCTGGGGCCGATGCACGGAACCTGGCATCTCGTCCGCGCGGCGACGGCGGTCTACCTGTTCTCCTATTTTTTTCGGGGCATCCCGCCCAACGCGGGGCTGCTGGAGACCTGCCGCTACCTGGTGGAGGGGCCGTCCATCGCCAACGCCACCGACGAAATCGCACACGGCATGGGGACCTCGATCGCCGCCTGCGTGACCAACGGCTGCCACGTGCTGGGCTCGAAGGCGCTCTTCGCCAGTCCCTACCGCGTCGCCGTCCAGGCGCCGCATTCGAGGAACCAGAACGTCTTCACCTTCGCCGGCGAGAACCGGCGCGGCTACAACTCGGCCAACATCACCGGCACCTGCAACGCGGCCGGGCAGGGCGGGCGCTTCGACGGCGACGGGGAGAGCGCGATCGGCTTCTTCTGGGGGCCGTTCACCGACGCCGGCGAGACCGAGGACATGGATTCGCGCCTGCCCCATTTCGTGCTGAGCCGCGCGATCGACCGCAACAACCACGGCTACGGCAAGTTCCGCGGCGGCGCCTCGCTGGTCGAGATATCGACCGCCTGCGGCGATGCGGGCTGCTTCCTCAACTCCTGGGGCAGCGCCGACAAAATCAGCCACAACCCCGGCATCATGGGCGGCTATATGGGCCCGCCAAACCCGCGCATCGTCATCGAGGGCTCGGACCTGCTCGACAAGGCGGCGGCGGGCGAGGACGTCGATCTCGAAATGGCCGACCTAGTGGCGAAGCAAAGCGTGGAAGGATCGTACCGTATGGAGTCCTCGGGCCAGCCCACCGAGAAGTTCGAGGAAGGCGACCTGATGATCTTCACCATGGGCGGCGGCGGCGGGTACGGCGACGTGCTGGAGCGCGATCCGGACGACATCCAGAAGGATCTCGACGACAGGATGATCGACCCGCACGTCGCGGAAGGGGTCTACGGCGCGGTCATCGACGCGGCGACCGGACGCATCGACCTCGCCGCGACGGACAAGAAACGCGCTTCCATGCGGCGCGAGCGGCTGAGGAAGGCCAAGCCGTTCGACCGCTTCGTCGCCGACTGGCGCAGGCGCAAGCCGAAGGAGCACGTCATCGCCTATTACGGCGAATGGCCCGAACCCCGCGCGCCGGGCTACGACAAGGAATTCTGGGGGCTGTACCGGTAGGGGTCGACGGCCCCGCTCGATCGTGCGGTGCAACGACAGCGGCTGGAACCGGTTCGTGCGGCCAGCCGTTCGCAAGCCGGAAGACCGTCATCGTCCTTGACGTGTTTTGCTTGGAATACATATCGTCGTCAGACGGGAGCGTATCCTATGCCAGCACAGACCTCGGCGCTCCATGTCCGCGTGGACGAGAAACTCAAGGCCAAGGCAGCGGACACGCTGGCCGAAGCGGGCCTGACGCTCTCCGACGCCGTGCACATCCTCCTGACCCGCGTCGCCGCGGAGGGAAGGTTGCCGACCGGCCTGACCGCCGACCCCGAAGCTCATGACGTGTGGTTTCGTAGCAAGGTGCGCGAAGCTCTGGACGATCGGCATCCCGCCGTTCGGCACGAACGGGCGATGAGCGATGCACAGGCGCTGATCGACCGAAAGCGCCGTGCTCCAAATTGAATGAAAGGCAACGGCCTTCACCCGGCATCCCCCTCACCCCGGCCCTCTCCCCGCGGGGGAGAGGGAGACTCGGTCGCCGACTCCTCCTTACCTTCTCCCCTCCCGCTTGCGGGAGGGGCCGGGGGAGGGTCGGTCGCGTGGAAGGTGCCCGCGAAATGGTGGTGCGCTCAAATTACATCGTCGTCTACGCCGACGACGTTGTCACCGTCACGGTCCTTCAGGTGCTGCACGCGGCCCAACAATGGCCCCAGACGTGAACGCCGTCTGACGCCTGGCGGCCTCCAACTCTCTCATCTGCCGAGCGGAACCGTCATCGCGTCGTAAGAGAATACCCAGCCGGGGTCCATCGGGTTGCGCAACCACTTGTTGTCGCGCGAGCCCTGCTGCACCGCCTCGCAGCGCTCCTTGCGGCTCGCCTCGTAGAGGGCGAAGGCGGCGGCATGGTCCTCGCCGCAATGCTCCAGGGCCCGCACCAGGATAGCGGCGTCCTCGATCGCCATCGCCGCGCCCTGCCCCATATGCGGCTTCATCGGGTGGCAGGCATCGCCGATCAGCACCAGCCGGCCGTCGCTCCAGAGCGGCAGCGGCTCCCGGTCGAACAGCGGCCACTTGGTCGCCCCGCTGGAGATGTCGATCAGGGTGTGGATTTCCGGGTGGAAATCGGCGAAGGCCGCGCGCAACTCGTCGTAATCGGCATCGACATGGGAGAAGCCGTAATCCCATTCCGGCTCCGGCACGCCGGTGACGAAGTAGATCTCGTCGTGGTTCCGGTCGAGATAGTAGACGACCATGTGGGTGTCCCGGTGCGCGTCGTCCGACCACCACTTGCTGACATCGGCGGGCGCGAGGTCGCCGAGCTTCTCCGCGGGGATGATGCAGCGATGCCCGACATAGCCCGAGTAGACCGGGAGCTCCGGCCCGAGCAGCGCCTCGCGCACCATCGAGTCGATCCCGTCGGCGCCGATCACGATATCCGCGCCCGCCCGGCCGCCGTCCTCGAACTCGAGCGAGACGCCGGCACTCTTCTGCTCCAGGGCGACCAGCTTCCTGCCGAACTCGATGGTTCCGGGAGCGACGTTGCCGGTCAGGATCTCGTGAAAGTCGCCCCGGTGGATGACCATGTAGCAGGCGCCGAACGCGGCCTCGCAGGCGTCGCGCATGTCGTAGCGGAACATGGTCTCGCCGGTATCGAACTTGCGGCTGATCCAGTATTCGGGCCTGAGCCCTGTTTCGAGAAGCCGGTCTTCGACGCCGGCGGCGCGCAGCACCTTCATCGTGTTGGGGCTGACATTGATGCCGGCGCCCAGCCGCTCGAACGCGGGCGCCTGCTCGTAGACCCGGACTCGGTACCCGCGCTGTTCAAGGAGCGCCGCCGCGACGAGCCCGCCGAGCCCCGCGCCGATGACCGCGATTTCCCAATCCGGGCGCATCGCATCCCCCCTCAGATGCTGAAGCCGGCGACCTTGGTTTCGAGGTATTCGGCGATCCCTTCCCGGCTTCCCTCGCGGCCCAGCCCGGAATCCTTCATCCCGCCGAACGGCGCCGCCGCCGACGCGGGGTTGATGTCGTTGATGCCGACGATGCCGAAGTCGAGCCCTTCGAGCAGCCGCATCGTGCGGGCAAGGTTCTGGCTGTAGATATAGGCGGCGAGCCCGTAATGGGTGTCGTTCGCCATCGCCAGGATGTCGTCCTCGTCGTCGAAACGGACCACGGCGGCGACCGGGCCGAAGGTTTCCTCGCGGTAGATCCGCATGTCGGGCGTCACGCCGTCGAGCACGGTCGGTGCGTAGAAATGGCCCTTGTCGAGCCCGTTCCCAGTCAACCGCCCGCCGCCGCAAAGGACGGTGGCGCCCTTGGCAACGGCGTCCTCCACCTGGGCCTCGACCTTGGCGACGGCGGCCTCGTTGACCAGGGGGCCGACGGTCACGCCGTCCTCGAAGCCGCTGCCCGCCTTCATCCTCGCCACCCGGCCGGTCAGGGTTTCGAGAAACGCATCCGCCGAGTCGCGGTGCACGTAGATCCGGTTGGGGCTGATGCAGGCCTGGCCGGTGTTGAGGAACTTGACGAGCTGCAGGCCCTTCGCCGCGTGCACGGGATCGGCGTCGCCCAGCACGATGAAGGGAGCGTGTCCGCCGAGCTCGCAGGAGACGCGCTTCATGTTCCCCGCCGCGCGCCCGGCGAGCATCTTGCCGACCGCGGTGGAGCCGGTGAATGTGAGCTTGCGGACCTTCGGGTTGGTGACGAACTCGTCCCCGACGGGCGCAGGATCCTCGGCGGTCACCAGATTGACCACGCCCTTGGGGAAGCCCGCGTCCTCGAACACCCGGAAGGTCTCGATCGCGGTGAGCGGCGTCGCCTCGGCGGGCTTGAGGACAACCGTACAGCCGGCGGCAAGCGCGGGCCCCAGCTTCCGCGTGATCATCGAGATCGGGTAGTTCCAGGGCGTGATCGCGGCCACCACGCCGACCGGCTGGTGCAGCACCATGAACCTCTGGTCGGGCCGCGCCGAGGGGATGACCTCGCCGTAGACCCGCTTCGCCTCCTCGGCGAACCAGACGAGAAAATCGGCGGCGTAGCGGACTTCCGTGTTGGCCGCGCGGAGCGGCTTCCCCTGTTCCTCCGTCATCACCCGGGCGATGTCCTCGCGCCGCTCCAGCATCAAGGCGTGCGCCTTCATCAGGATCGCCGCGCGTTCGTAGGCCGTGGTCGCGCGCCAGGCCGGGAAGGCGTCCGCCGCCGCATCGATCGCCGCCCGCGCGCGCTCCGCGCCGCCGTCGGGCACGTTCGCGATCACCGACCCGTCGGCCGGGTTGAACACTTCGAAGCTCGCATCGGCGGGCTCCAGTTCCCAATCGCCGTTTATGTACATCCGCTCCTCGCCGCACCGGTTCGCATGGGTCGGCGCACTATAGCGGCCGGTCCGGCGTGGCTATAGTTCGGCGATGGGCGAAGGCGCGGTCATCGTCGGCATCGGCGAGACTAAGGTCGGCAAGCATCCGCGCCGCAGCGCTCTCGACCTGCAATGCGAGGCCGTCCGCGAGGCGCTCGCCGATGCGCGGATCGAGAAATCGCGGGTCGACGGCGTCTACGCTCTCGGCTCCTACATCCAGCCCATGCAGCTCCACGGGCTCAGCGTGATCGAGTATCTCGGGCTCAAGCCCAGACTCGCCGAAATCGTCGATGTCGGGGGCACCGTCGCCTTCATCGCGATGATCCAGAACGCGATGGCGGCGATCGACGCCGGACGGCTGGAGATCGCGGTCTGCGTGTACGGCGACAACGCGGCGACCCACCGCGCGCCCGGTACGCACGGCTATGTCGCGCAGATGAAGACCGGGGCGGAGGAGTTCGAGGAGATTTTCGGCTCCTCGCTCGTCGTCTCCTACGCGCTGCTCGCCAGGCGCTATCTCGACCTTTACGGGCTGGAGCCGGAAGAAGCGTTCGCGCCGATCGCGCTGACCATGCGCCGCCACGCGATGCTCAACGACAACGCGGCCTACCGGAAGCCGATCAGGCTCGAGGATTACCGCGCCTCGCCGTGGATCGCCGAACCATTCCGCCGGCTCGACTGCTCGCCGGTGGTCGACGGCGCGGGCGCGTTCGCGATCGTTTCGCGCCGCGTCGCGCGGGGGCTCGACGCGACGCCGGTCTCCTATCTCGGCGCGGGATCGCGGGCGACGCACAAGATCGTCAGCCTGACGCCCGACATCCCGGAGCTCGGCATGGCCGACGCCGGGCGCCGCGCCTTCGCCGAGGCGGGACTTTCGCCGCAAGACGTCGACCTGCTGACGGTGCACGACGGCTTCACCGCGTCGATCTCGATCACCGTGGAGGCGCTCGGCTTCTGCGGGCCGGGGGAATGCGGCCGTTTCGCCTCGGAAGGCGGGCTCGGTTTCGACGGCGCGCTCCCGGTCAACCCGCATGGCGGCCTGCTCTCGCAGGGCCATGTCGGCGGCATGCTGCATGTGCTGGAGGCGGTGCGCCAGCTTCGCGGCGACGCCGGGCCGCGCCAGGTGAAGGACGCCGAGGTCGCGGCGATCTCGGGCAACGGGAACATCTTCTCGATCTGCGGCGCGATGCTGCTCGGCAAGGGCCTCCTATGACCGTCGACCGAACCGGTCGGTTCTGGCGATCCATCGACCGGCGGGCGATGGAACTGCCCCGTTGCGGCGCCTGCGGCCGCTTTCACTTCTACCCCCGCCCGGTCTGCCCCGAATGCTGGTCGGACGACCTCGACTGGCGCCCGGTGAGCGGCAGGGGAACGGTCTGGAGCTATACCGTCGTCCGCTTCGCCCACGGCGCGCACGAGGGGTGGAAGACCAGGGTCCCCTACGTCGTCGCCCTGATCGAGCTTGAGGAAGGCGTCCGCATGATGGGCAACGTGGTCGACTGCCCGGTCGAGGCGGTGCGCTCGGGCATGGCGGTCGAGCTCGACTACCGCGAGTACGAGGACGGCCTCATCCCGGTCTTCGTGCCGGCGGGGTAGGCGCCCTCAGAGCGCGTTGCAGGGCCGCCTAAGCGTCCGCCACATGTGGGAGGACGGGGTGTTGTCGTTGCCGAGACCCTCGGGCGGCTGCTTGAAGTGGCGGCCGATCACGTCCTCGAACTGCTCCAGCTCGACATGCACGTCGGGATCGAAGGCGTAGAGGTCGTTGACCACGATCATCCGCGCCGACATGTACCACTTGTGCTTCCTGGCCCGCTCGTATTCGGCGTAGATGTAGGGCTCGGGCCGGTAGTCCTCGCCGAACATCCGGCGGTAGGCGTCGGGATATTCGTAGCCCACCGACTCGTCGGGGAAGAAGCGCAGCGCCTGGTGCACGCGGATCGCCCAGGCAACCTCGTCGTCGACATAGGGCGCGACGAGCTGCGCTCCCCAATAACCGTGATCGGAGCGGATGAAGCCGAGCACCGAGATGTCGTGCAGCAAACAGGCCAGCACCATCTTCTCCGGAAGCCCGTTCTTCCGGGCGAGGTTGGCGCTCTGCAACACATGCGCCCGGGCCGGCGAGAAGCGGAGCTCGAAGAAATCGAACAGCGTCGGTTTCTCGGGCATCGGCGGCAGGCGAGGATCCTCGCCCATCAGCAGGGACGCGCTGCCCGGTCCGCCATCGGGGCCGTCATGGCCGTGCTTACGCACCCCGTCGGCGAGATTGTAGAGCAGCGACTTGGCGATCAGCCGGTCGCCGAGCTCCTTCATCTGCTGCTCTTCGTACGCGTCGGCGCGCTCGGATAACGTCTGGGTTGCCATTCCGCCCTCGTTTCCGCTTCAGCTGTCTGTCGAGTGGATCATACGCCAGATGCGCTCCGGCGTCGCAGGCATTTCGACGTGGCGGACGCCGTGCTCCGCCAGCGCGTCGCAGATCGCGTTGACCGTGACGGCGAGCGCCGGCGTGGTCCCGCCCTCCCCGCCGCCCCGCACGCCGAGCGGGTTGGTCGGCGAGGGCACCTCCATGATCTCGGTGTCGAAGAACGGGAAGTCGTCGGCCCGTGCGATGGCGTAGTCCATCAGCGAGCCGGCCAGCATCTGGCCGCTGTCCGGGTCGTAGCGGGCGTGCTCGAACAGCGCCTGGCCGGCGCCCTGAACGATGCCGCCATGCGCCTGGCCGTGCAGGATCATCGGGTTGACCGCGCGGCCCACATCGTCGACGGCGGCGTAGCGCACCACGTCGATGACGCCGGTCTCGGGATCGATCTCGACCTCGCAGACCTGGGTGCCGTAGGGGAAGCCGGGCGCGCTCATCTTCTCGGTATGCTCGGCGGACAGCGCATCCCCCCGCGCCTCGACGGCCTCAGCGACCTCGAAGAGCGTCACGCTTCGGTCGGTGCCCAGAATCGCGAACCGGCCGTCCTCGAAGACGACATCCTCGATCGCCGCCTCCAGCATGTCCGCCGCGACGGGCTTGCCCTTCTCGATGACCAGTTCGGAAGCCCGACCCATCACGATTCCCGCCATCCGCATCGACCGCGCCGAGTGCGAGCCGCCCCCTTCCGGGACGATATCGGTATCCCCGGTGACCAGGCGGATGCCTTCGAACGGCACCCCGAGCCAGTCGGCGACGCATTGGGCGAAGGCCGTCTCGTGCCCCTGTCCGCTCGACAGCGTGCCGATCACGATGTCGACCGTTCCCGCGGAACGTACCGCGATCTCCGCCCGCTCGACGGGAAAGCCGCTGGTGATCTCGATCGAGTTGGCGAGCCCGATGCCGCGCAGCCGGCCCCGCGCCCGCGCCTCCTCGCGCCGCGCCGGGAACCCGTCCCAGTCGGCGAGCCGGAGCGCGCGGTCCATCGCTTGCGGATAATCGCCGCTGTCGTAAGTGAGGCCGAGCGCCGTCCGGTAGGGCATCGCGGACGGCGGGACCAGGTTGCGCCGGCGCAACTCCACCGGATCGAAGCCGTGCTCCCGCGCCGCGAGATCGACCAGCCGTTCCATCGCCAGCATCGCCTCGGGCCGCCCGGCGCTGCGATAGGGCGCGGTCGACGGGGTGTTCGACATCACCGCCCGCGCGCGGACGTGAGCGGCCGGGAAATCGTAGACGGTCGGCGCGAGCTCCGACGATTTGGTGATCGGCACGAAGCTGACCGTATAGCCGCCCACGTTGGCGATCAGCGAAGAACGCAGGGCGAGGAACCTGCCGTCCGCGTCGAGCGCCAGCGCGGCGTCGATCGCGAGGTCGCGGCCCTGATAGTCGGACAGGAAGGATTCGCTGCGCGTCGCGGTCCACTTGACGGGACGGCCGAGCCGCCGCGCCGCCCAGAGGGTGACCGCGTATTCGGGATAGGTCCAGTTTCGGGTGCCGTAATTCCCGCCGACATCGCCGGCAACCACCCGCACCCGGTCCTCCTCGACCCCGAAGACGGCGGCGAGGTCGCGCTTGACCCGGACCGGGTTGTCGCCGCCGCAATAGAGCGTGAAGCGCCCGGAATCGGCGTCGTGGCGCCCGACGGTGGCGCGCGGTTCCATCATCATTCCGGTAACCCGCTGCACCCGGGTCCTGAGGGAGACGACATGCGCGGCGGCGGCGAAGGCCGCCTCGGTCCTTTCGGGATCGCCGAAATACCCGTCGATGCAGGTGTTGCCGGGTATGTCGTCCCACAGCGACGGCGCGTCCGGCTCGACCGCGGCGGCGGCCTCGGTCACGGCGTCGAGCGGGTCGTATTCGACGACGATGCGCTCCGCCGCGTCCGCCGCGGCGGCGGGCGTCTCCGCGATGGCGGCCGCGACGATGTCGCCGGCGAAGCGAACCCGGCCGTCCGCGATCACGGGCAGCTGCGTGCCGCGTCTGGGCGAGCCGTCCGCGTTCTCGAGGACGAGATCGACGAGCCCGGCGATCATGGAGTAGCTCGGG
>JAJEHI010000111.1 GCA_022823775.1 Defluviicoccus sp.
CCCGGCCTCCGCCAAGACCTTCGTGATCGCCGCCGTCAACGTCGTCTTGCCATGATCCACATGACCGATCGTCCCAACGTTGCAGTGCGGCTTCGTACGCTCAAACTTCGCCTTCGACATCGCTAATTCCCCAGTGTGGTCTGGCGTCGCGGGCCGGCGGCCGGTCCCGCGCAAATCGCGGTTGGAGCGGGTGATGGGAATCGAACCCACACAACCAGCTTGGAAGGCTGGGGCTCTACCATTGAGCTACACCCGCGCGAGGTTTCTGGGCCTTTCGCTGCAATGGCCGTTCGCTCCACCAAAACGCTCCGGATCCTCCGAGCCCGTCCGAGCGCCGCCGCGGAGGGCTGGTGGAGGGGGTTGGATTCGAACCAACGTAGGCAAACGCCAACGGGTTTACAGCCCGTCCCCTTTAGCCACTCGGGCACCCCTCCGGACCCGCCGAACTAGGCGATCTGACTTCCCATGTCAACGACATGAAAAGGTCGAAAGCGCCCGTCCCGGACCATGGGAGGCGCGCCATGCAGGATTAATCGTTCGGTCAATGACGGGGTTCACTATAGTGCCTTCCATGGCGAGAAACAAGGGCAAGCGGCAGGGGCGCGGAAGCCGCCCGGCGATCTGGCTCTACGGCCGCCACGCGGTGGCCGCGGCGCTGGCCAATCCGGTGCGCAGGCGGATCCGCTTTCTCGCCGAGAACGAGGCCGCGGCGGCCTTCGCGGACCATGCGCCGGAGATCGTCGACCGCGCCCTGTTGCGGCAGTTTCTGCCGGACGGCGCGGTGCACCAGGGCCTCGCCCTCCTCGCGGAGCCGCTGCCGGATACGGGGCTCGACGCGCTCCTCGCCGCCTCGGAGAGCCGCGAGCGCGCGGCGGCGGTCGTCCTCGACCGGGTGCAGGACCCGCAGAACGTCGGCGCCATTTTGAGAAGCGCCGCGGCCCTCGGCGCGCTCGCCATGGTCGTGCCGGACCGCCACGCCCCGCCCGAAACCGGCGCGCTGGCGAAGGCGGCTTCGGGCGCGCTGGAACGGGTGCCGGTGATTCGGGTGGCCAACCTCGCCCGCGCGCTGTCCGCGATGAAGGACGGCGGGCTCTGGTGCGTCGGCTTCGGCGCCAACTCGGAGACCGATCTCTCGCCCGGGGCCCTGCCCGACCGGTGCGCCCTCGTGCTCGGCGCGGAAGGGGGCGGCTTGCGCCGGCTGACGGCGGAGAGCTGCGACCTGATGCTGCGCATCCCGATGGCGCGGGGGGCGGCGAGCCTCAACGTCTCGGCCGCCGCCGCGATCGCGCTCTACGCCCATGCGCAGGGCGGATAGCGGCGCTCAGGCCGGGTCGCTGCCCTCCCCGGCGAGCTCGCGATGGAGCGCGCGCACCGCCTGGACGAAGCACGCCATCGGCGCGGCGGTGATCCCGGCGCCGATCTGTCCGACGCCGGCGTCCCGGTGGGCGATCCCGGTATTGACGATGGGCAGCACGCCGCTGTCGGCGACCTTGCGCGCGTCGATCCCGGCCGGCGCGGCGGCGAAATCGAGGATCGGCAGGGTGAACGCCGGATTCTCGCCGATCGTTATCCGGCGCATCTCCCGGGTCGCGGCGACCGCCTCGCCGGCGCTGCCGCCGACGAAGCGGACGATGGCGGGCGCGGCCGCCATGGCGAACCCGCCGAGCCCGGCGGTCTCGGCGATCGCGCTGTCGCCGATGTCGCGCGCCGCGTCCGCCTTGCCGAAACCGGAAAAGTAGAGCCCGTCGACGATCGGGGCGGGGGCCGTGAACCAGCGGTCGCCGGTCGCGCTCGTCTGGATGCCGAATTCGACCCCGTTCCGGGCCATGGCGGTCACCATCGACGAAAACGGCACGCCCCGCGCGGCATCCAGCATCGCCTTGCAGGCCGCCATCGAGAGGTTGATGAAAAAATGGTCGTTGCCGGCCATGAACGCGAACGACCGGGCGACGTGGTCGGGATCGGCGCCGGACCGGAGCGCCGGCGGAATCAGCCGCTTGATCAGGAGCGAGGTCGCGGCCGCGTTGCGGTTGTGCGCCTCGTCCCCCATGTGGAGCGCCTGCGCGATCAGCGGCTTGAGCGCGATGGGGCCGCTCTCGCCCAGCGCGCGCCGCAGCACGCCCGCGAGCCCGTCCCGCATCCAGCGCAACCGCTCGATCACCTCGGGGCCGTTGGCGCCGAAGCGCAGCACCTTGCCGAGACCCTCGTTGAGGCCGGAACAGGCGGCATTTCCGGCGGCGGCGTTCTCGACGATCCACAGCGGCATCGAAGGCGACGTGACGCCGGACATCGGACCCACCGCCCCGTGATGGTGGCAGGAATCGAACTCGATCCCGCCGGACTCCGCGAGCGACCGCGCCGCGCCGAGATCGTCGGCCCAGCCTTCGAACAGGATCGCGCCGAGCACCGCCCCCCGCATGGGACCGCACATGTCTTCCCAGCCGACGGGCGCGCCGGCGTGCAGGATGGTGCGCGCGCCCATCCCCGGCAGCACGTCGATGGCGGACCCGATCCCCGTCACCGCCGGGTCGGCGGCCAGGAAGCGTTCGAAGGCGTCGCGGTTCGCCGCCTCGACGCGCGGACAATTCACCAGGGAGGCGAGCTCCATGCCGGCCTCGCGCGATCCACCGGCCGGGGGCCGCCAGTCGATATCGAGGACGGCGTCACCGCCCTCCCCTATCGCCTCGGCGAACGCTCCGACGCCCAGATTGAGGACCGCGGGAGCGCCTTTCAGGATATCGCCGATCACGGCCCGCCCCCGGCCCCGGCCGCGATCCGGGCCGCGATGCGCGCGGCCCCGGCGTTGCTGCCCGCGACCACCATGCCGGCTTCGCGCAACGCCGCCTCCTGGCGCGACAGGCATTGCGGATCGGCCTCTGTGCCGCACACCGAGCCCACCGCGACCGGACCGTCGAGCGCCCGGATCGCCGGCGCGAGCGCGGCGGCGGGGTCTTCGTGCGCGCCGGTTCCGAGCACGACGTCGATCAGGATCGCGGCGGTGTCGGGGGCCGAGGCGGCGTTCCGGATGCGCTCAAGACGCGGGCCGTAATCGATCATCGGATGCGGCCGCCCCCGGGTGAAGGCGTCGTCCCCGAGATCGAGCATGACATGCGCGCCGCCCGGATCGCGGTCGACCGCGTCTCCCGGATCGAGCGGCGCGTTGGAAAGGATCCGGCCGAGGACGGGCGTCGCGACCGTCTGCGCCTCGTAGCAGAACGTGCCGCCGCTGAAGAGACCGACGAGCCGGCTTCGCCCGGCCGCCCGGGGAACGTCCGCCCCGTCGGACGGAACGGCGGCACCCGCCGCCAGCGCGGCCGCCTCGTCGAGCGTGGCGGCCGCCCGCACGTTGGCGGGAAGCTCCCTCGGCGGGTCCGCGCCGACGAAGCAGGCCACCGCCGGCTTTCCCACCCCTGCCGCGGCGTCGAGCACGCGCCGCATGACGGCATCGTCCGGCGGCTTGGAAACCAGCACCACCGTCTCGGTACCCGCGTCCCCGGCCAGCATCGCGAGCGCGCGCAGCGTCGTCGTCCCGCCCACCTCGGCGGAGAGATCCCGCCCGCCGGTCCCGATGGCGTGCGATATGCCGGCGCCGAGGCGGTCGATCAGGCAGGTGACCTGCTGAATCCCGGTGCCGGAAGCCCCGACCACGCCGACGGTGCCGCGCCGCACCCGGTTGGCGAAGCCGAGCGGCACGCCGCCCACGATCGCGGTGCCGCAATCGGGGCCCATGACGAGCCTGCCGCGCGCTTCGGCCTCGCGCTTCAGGGCGACCTCGTCCGCGACCGGCACGTTGTCGGAGAAGATCATCGCGTCGAGCCCGAGGCGAAGCGCCTTCATCGCCTCCGCGGTGGCGTACTCGCCGGGGCACGAGATCAGCGCGAGCGACGCTCCGGGCAGGGCGTCCATGGCCTCGGCGAGGCTGCGCGGCCGGGGAGGGGCGGCGGCCCCGGCGACGGATGCCGCGGGCGCGTCCCCGCCTTCGAGCAGCGCCGCCGCTTCATCGAGCGCGGCGGCGAGAACGTCCCGGTCCTCGCCTTCAACCGCGATCAGGAGATCGTTCGCGCCCGCCTCCGCCCCGTCCGCCGCCGCGCCGTGCCCGGTCAGCATTTCCAGATTGGCCGGCGTCGCCATCGCGGCCGACGCCCGCGCGACGCCGGGCCGCGCCTCAAGCGCCGCGGCAAGGCGCATGAGGCTCACGGAATCGCGGTAGAGGCCGCGCCGCAGCAGGGTCTCGACGGCCATCCGGAAGACCTAGGCGGGCACCTTGTCCATGTCGACGATGGCCGCCACCATCCCGCCGCCGGCGGGGCCCTGCTGGAGCGCCGCCACGGAGACGAACACCGCCGGATCGCCGACCGCGGCCGAGACCACCCCGCCCACCGTCGCCTTGGTCGTCAGGGTGTGATGAACGTCGGAATCGTTGAGCGAGACCTGCCGCCTGCCGCGCAGCCGCCCGGTCGGATCGGTCTCGCACTTGACGAAACAGTTGACCAGCGCATCGCCGAGATCCGACGGGTGCGGCCGGTTCGGCAGCGGCAAGCCGGCGCTGCGGATCGCCTCGTAGATGCCGTCGCTGTCGATCGCGTCCTTCATCACCGAATGGCCGATGCGGAACCGGCCGCCGGCGCCCTTCCGGTTGCCAACGACGACGATCTGGGCCGCCAGCTGCTCGTTGCCGCTGGAGCACGAGGCGACCGAGGAGTAGACGTCGAAATCCTTGCCGATCTGGTCCTCGCGCGGCATCGGAATCTCGCCGAGCGCGAAACCGATGCCGAGCGCCGCCGTGGCGTTGGCGATGGACATCGATTCCATCGTCTCCTCGGTGGCGACCGTATGGCCCCGCGCCTTGGCGTCGGCGATGGTCTCGACGGTGAGCAGGGGGGATTTCGACTGGACGTAGTGGATGTCGGACGCATCCTCGATGCCGGCGTCCTTCATCGCGAGCCTGACGCCGGCGGCGACCTTCTCGACCCCCGCCGGACGGCCGATATCCTCGGGCGCGATGGCTTCCGACATGGCGATGCCCATGGCGAGCCGTTCGGCCTCCGGGTCGGGATCGGGATCGTCCACGCGCGCGAACACGTTGATGTGGGGCGAGATGACGCCGGGGCAGCCGCCCGACAGCGCGATCGGCACCCGCATCGCCGCCTCGCGTCCCCCGCTCCCCCCGGCCACCAGGAAGTCGCGCAGTACCCGGTCGACCAGGATGCGGCCCAGATCGTTGACCCCGCCATTGCCCTCGGTCTTGGCGACCAGCGCCACGATGTCGTCGACGCCGAACCCCTCCTCCGCCATCGCGGCTTCTATGCCGGCGGTGTCCTGGACGCTCTCCATCGGAACCTTGCGGACGACTATGGCCATGGTTTCTCCTCTCGTATTCCTGCAACCCGTCGCCGCAGGCTAGCAGAGACGCGGCGGCGCTTGAACGCGGGCCGGGGCGGGGCTATTTGTGACCGGCTGCCGGATTAGCTCAGATGGTAGAGCGGCTGATTTGTAATCAGCAGGTCGGCGGTTCGAGCCCGTCATCCGGCACCAGTCTTTATTCGTGGCCTACGGCGAACGGGCGAATCGCAGAAACTGCGACCGCCTGCGCCGAATGCTCCGGCCGCGCCTTTCCCCACAATTCGTCATGCCCGGACTCGTTCGGGGGTCCAGGCTTGCCCCGGACCCCGATCCGGGGGCCACAGGCACCGCCGGCGCCCGGCTTCCCTGGACCCCGGCTCAAGGCCGGGGTGACAGCGGGGGGCGGAGACAGTTTCGCCCATCGGCGCGGAGCCCGCCCCAAAATCTTAATCGGACGGCAGTGGAACAAATCCGGGCATGACAAGTTTGGGGAACGCCGGCTGACGCGGCGGCGCTTCCGGCCCGACCCGTGCTACACCGCGATCCGCGGGTGCTTCGAGGCATCGCGGCCGATGGGCGCACCGGTCATGGCCCGGATGGTGTCAACCATAGTTGACAGTTCGGCGATCCGGCCACGCCCGCGGGGCGCTCGCGCCGGTTTTCCGAACCGGTCCCGCAGCAATCCCCGCCAAAGTGCTGGCGCGGCGGGGAGACTCGCCGTCGCGGCCGCGCCGCCCGGCGCCCGGACGGAGCCGGCGGGGGCGCGGTTGCGTCCCCGGGGGACGCGAAAAACAGTCTCATATCGGGACAATGTTTCACGTGAAACATAGGTCAACCATGCTGTCCTTTGTTTCACGTGAAACATTGGAAATCCCCGACCGGAGGGAATATCGAGCCTCTCGCCCGGCCCGCGGAAATTGAACCGGAGAGCGGTGAACTCGTCCCCGGCGCGACGACAAGGAGGGCGGTGGGGTTCATCCCCGATCGCCCGGGTCGGCGGTTCGAGCCCGTCGTCGGGCACCGGCCGGCCCAGATATTCGGTTGCCAACGCTTCGCCGCTCATCCATAAGAAACGCGGCATATTCCCGCGACCGGTCGTCGAGGCGTGCGCGTTCCGTGCCGCCGTGCCCTCGTCCCCTGGCAGTCGACCGATGGACGAGGAGACGGTCATGACCGGCGCCGAGAACGCGCTCCCCGATCTGTCCCGGTACGACACGTCGCCCAAGCTGCTCGGGCGCAACGCGGAGGTTCGGGGCGACCGCCCGTGTCTCAGGGAAAAGCATCTCGGCATCTGGGAGACCGTGACCTGGGGCGAGGCCGCCGCCCGGGTCAGGGAGATCGCCTGCGGGCTCAAGACCCTCGGCATGGAGCGCGGCGACCGGGTCTCGATCGTCGGCGACAACCGGCCGGTGCTCTACAACGCCATCCTCGCGATCCAGTCGCTCGGCGGCGTGCCGGTGCCGATCTACCAGGATTCGGTGGCCGACGAGACGCGCTACGTCCTCAACAACGCGGAGGTGCGGTTCGTCTTCGCGGAGGACCAGGAACAGGTCGACAAGGTCATCGAGATCAAGGACGACTGCCCGACCATCGAAGGGGTGATCTACCACGACCCGCGCGGGCTCAGGAACTACCGCGAGGCGTTCCTGTGCAGCACCGAGGACCTGATACGGGAGGGCCGGGCCTACGACGCGGAACATCCGGGATTCTACGACGCGGAGGTCGCGCGCGGGACGGCCGACGACACCTCGGTCATCCTCTATACCTCCGGCACGACGGGCAACCCGAAGGGCGTCGTCCTTTCCTACCGGAACGTGCTGGTGAGCGCGCTGAACTCGGTGCGCCAGGAGGGGCTCGCCGAGACCGACGAGGTGCTGGCCTACCTGCCGATGGCCTGGGTGGGCGATCACATGTTCTCCTGCGGCCAGGCGCTGGTGGCGGGGTTCTGCGTGTCCTGTCCGGAATCGTCGGACACCGTGCTCAACGATCTGTGGGAGGTGGGGCCGACCTATTTCTTCGCCCCGCCCCGGATTTTCGAGAACGTGCTTACCACGGTGATGATCCGTATCCAGGATTCGGGCTGGGTGAAGCGGAAGCTGTTCTTCCATTTCCTCGAGGTCGCGAAGCTCCACGGCAAGAGGATCCTCGACGGCGAGAAGGTGGGACCGTGGAACCGCCTCCATTACGCGCTGGGCGCGCTGCTGATCTACCGCCCGCTCCTGAACACGCTCGGGCTGACCAGGGTGAAGCTCGGCTACACGGCGGGAGAGGCGATCGGGCCGGACATCTTCGACTTCTACCGCAGCATCGGCTTCAACCTGAAGCAGCTCTACGGCATGACCGAGGCCAGCGTGTTCATCACCGTCCAGCCGAACGGGGAGGTGCGGTCGGATACCGTCGGGCGGCCGGCGGCGGAGGTCGAGCTCAGGATCGAGGACAACGAGGTCCAGTTCCGCGGGCCCGGCGTGTTCGTCGAGTATTTCCGCAACCCCGAGGCGACCGCCGAAACCAAGACCGGGGACGGCTGGTGCCGCACCGGCGACGCCGGCTTCATCGACGGCGAGGGGCATCTCAAGATCATCGACCGGGCCAAGGACGTGGGCCGCCTGAACGACGGCACCCTGTTCGCGCCCAAATACATCGAGAACAAGCTCAAGTTCTTCCCCGACATCTTCGAGGCCGTGAGCTTCGGCCATGAGCGGGACCGCGTGACGGCCTTCGTCAATATCGACCTCGAGGCGATGGGCGACTGGGCCGAGCGCAACGGCATTTCCTACGCGAGCTACCAGGAACTTGCCGGGCTGCCGCAGGTCTACGACATCGTCCAGGGGCGGGTCGAACAGGTGAACCGCGACCTCGCGATGGACGCCGACCTCGCGGGCGCGCAGATCAGGCGCTTCCTCGTCCTCCACAAGCAGCTCGACGCGGACGACGGGGAGCTCACCCGCACCCGCAAGGTCCGCCGGCGCCATGTTTCCGAAAAATACGGCTCCCTGATCGAGGCCCTTTATTCCGGCCAGGACCGCTGCGGGATCGAGACCGAGGTGACGTTCGAGGACGGCCGCAAGGGCACGGTCCGCGCCGACCTGCGGATCCGCGACGTCGACGTCGCGCCGGCGGAAGCGCCGAGGAGCGCCGCGTGAGCGCGGCGGGAGACGCCGCCGCGCCGGTCCCGATCCTGCGCCTCGACGGAATCTCCCTCGCCTTCGGCGGCGTCACCGTGCTCGACGACGTGAGCTTCGACATCCGGGAGGGCGAGATCCGCGCGATCATCGGCCCCAACGGCGCCGGCAAGTCGTCGATGCTGAACGTGATCAACGGCTTCTACCACCCGGACGACGGCACCATCACCTACAAGGGCGAGACCCGGACCCGGATGAGGCCCGACCAGGCGGCGCGGCAGGGGATCGCCCGGACCTTCCAGAACATCGCCCTGTTCCGCGGCATGAGCACGCTCGACAACATCATGACCGGGCGCAACACGATGATGCGCCGGAACTTCCTGTGGCAGGCGCTTTATCTCGGCCCGGCGCGGCGGGAGGAGATGGAGCACCGGGCGCATGTCGAGCGGGTCATCGAATTCCTCGAGATCGAGGCCATCCGGCGGGTCCCGGTCGGACGGCTGCCCTACGGGCTGCAGAAGCGGGTGGAGCTCGGCCGGGCGCTCGCCGCCGAGCCCGACCTGCTCCTGCTCGACGAGCCGATGGCCGGCATGAACTCCGAGGAGAAGGAGGACATGTGCCGGTTCGTCCTCGACGTGAACGACGAGTTCGGCACCACCATCGCGCTGATCGAGCACGACATGGGCGTGGTGATGGACATTTCGGACCGCGTCGTCGTTCTCGACTACGGCCGCCTGATCGCCGACGGCTCTCCCGACGAGGTGCGCGGGAACGAAGAGGTCATCGCCGCCTATCTCGGCGTGGTTCACGACTGACGGCGGGGAAGCGGGCATGGAGTTTATCGAGTCGGTCACAATCACCCCGTTCGTCATGATCGCGCAGGACTTCCCGGTGTTTTTCGGCGAGGTCGTGTTCAACGGCGTGCTGACCGGCGTGCTCTATTCGCTGGTGGCGCTCGGCTTCGTGCTGATTTTCAAGGCGTCCGGCGTTTTCAATTTCGCGCAGGGCGCAATGGTGCTGTTCGCGGCGCTCACCCTGGTCGGGCTGATGGAGCTCGGGCTGCCGGTCTGGCTCGCCTTCATCCTCACCATGGGCGCGATGGTCGCGCTCGCCTACGCGGTCGAGCTCCTGGTGTTGCGCCACCTCGTCAATCAGCCGGACATCATCCTCTTCATGTCGACGATCGGGCTGACCTTCTTCCTGGAGGGGTTCGGAGAGACGTTGTGGGGCTCCAACGTCAAGAAGCTCGATATCGGAATCCCCGATACCCCGGTGGAAATCACCGGCATGCTGTTCAACAGCTTCGACCTGATCGCGGCGCTGGCCTGCGCCCTGCTGGTCACGGGGCTCGCCTTCTTCTTCCAGTACACGCCGACCGGGCGGGCGCTCAGGGCGGTCGCCGACGACCACCAGGCGGCGCTCGCGGTGGGCATCCCGCTGAAGAAGATCTGGATCATCGTCTGGTCGGTCGCCGGAATCGTGGCGCTCGTCGCCGGGATCGTCTGGGGCGCCAAGAGCGGCGTGCAGTTCTCGCTCTCGCTGATCGCGCTGAAGGCCCTGCCGGTGCTGATCCTCGGCGGCTTCACCTCGGTGCCGGGAGCGATCGTCGGCGGGCTGATCATCGGCGTCGGCGAGAAGATCGCCGAAGTCTATTGGGGCCCCGCCGTGGGCGGCGCCATCGAGAACTGGTTCGCCTATGTGCTCGCGCTGGCCTTCCTGTTCGTGCGGCCGCAGGGCCTGTTCGGCGAGCGCATCATCGAGAGGGTCTGATTCATGCTTTACCGGGAAACAGGCCAGTTCAAGACGACCTACGCCGCCGACCAGGCGATCTTTCCGATTTTCCAGGACCGCGTTTTTATCTTTGCTCTGATCGCCTTTGCCTATCTCGCGATCCCGGCCCTCGCATCGGAATACATGCTTCAGGCGGTGTTGATTCCGATGATGATTTTTTCGATCGCCGCGGTGGGGTTGAACATCCTGACGGGGTATGCCGGGCAGCTCTCTCTCGGTACCGGTGCGTTTATGGCGATGGGCGCCTATTCCGCCTACAAGCTGACCACCGGCTTTCCGGAGCTGAACATCATCGTCGTGTTTATTCTCTCCGGCGTGGCGACGGCGCTGGTCGGAATCGTGTTCGGCCTCCCAAGCCTGCGCATCAAGGGATTTTATCTCGCGGTCGCGACGCTGGCGGCGCAGTTTTTCCTGGTCTGGATGTTCAATCGGGTACCCTGGTGGTACAATTACCACTCCAGCGGCACGATAACCGCGCCGCCGCGGGAATTCGCCGGCATCATGATGACCGGCCCGACGGCAACCGTCGAGACGCGCTATCTCATCGTCCTCAGCTTCTGCATCGTCGCGGGGCTGCTCGCCAAGAATCTGGTGCGCAGCAGGATCGGACGGCACTGGATGGCGATCCGGGACATGGATATCGCCGCGGAGATCATCGGTATCAGGCTCCTCCCCAACAAGCTGCTCGCCTTCGCGATCAGCTCGTTCTATTGCGGCGTCGCGGGGGCGTTGCTGCTGTTTTCCTATCTCGGCAGCGCGGAGACCGAGGCCTTCGACATTTTCGTTTCCTTCGACGTGCTGTTCATGATCATCATCGGCGGGCTGGGCAGCATCCTGGGCGCATATCTCGGCGCCGCGTTCATCTGGCTGTTGCCGATCTTCCTGACCAACGCGCCGCAGCTGGTCGGGCTCTCCATGCCGGTCGATTTCCAGAAGCACCTGGAGGTCATGATCTTCGGATCGCTGATCATCGTTTTCCTGATTTTCGAGCCGGCGGGGCTCGCCCGGCTGTGGCAGATCGGCAAGGAGAAGCTGCGGCGATGGCCGTTCCCCTATTGAGCCGGATTCGGGCGCGTGATAGCGTTTCCCGCGCATTTCGGCCCCGTGCCGAAGCGTATCGCGCGGGCTGTGTCGCGGTGCGAAGCGAGCAAGGGCCGGGAATGCTCCGGCGGGCGTAAACGTCTATGACCTTAAGGGAGGACATCATGAACCTCAAGAGACTGGGCTTGATTTTGACCGCGGCGGTCGTCGCTTTGCCCGCCGTTCCGGTCACCGCGATGGCGGCCGGGGAGATGTTCATTCCGCTGCTTGTCTACCGCACCGGGCCTTACGCGCCGAACGGCATCCCGGCGGCGAACGGCATGGTCGACTATCTGAAGCTTCTCAACGCGCGCGACGGCGGAATCAACGGCGTCAAGATGGTCTGGGAGGAATGCGAGACCAAGTACAACACCAAGCTCGGCGTCGAATGCTATGAGAAGCTGAAGAAGAAGGGTCCGACCGGGGCGGCGATCGTCAATCCGTTCAGCACCGGCATCACCTATCAGCTCATTCCGAAGGCCTTCGTCGACAAGGTGCCGATCCATTCGATGGGCTACGGCCGGACGGCCGCGGGCGACGGGCGCGTCTTCAAGTGGGCGTTCACCGCGCCGACCAGCTACTGGAGCCAGGCGACGGCGTTCATCAAGTATGTCGGCGAGCAGGAGGGCGGCCTCGACAAGCTCAAGGGCAAGAAGATCACGCTGATCTACCACAACAGCGCCTACGGCAAGGAACCGATCCGGACCCTGCAGATCCTGTCGGAGAAGCACGGCTACAAGCTCGACCTGCTCGCGGTCGACCACCCGGGCCAGGAGCAGAAATCGACCTGGCTGCAGATCCGGCGCCTGAAGCCCGACTACATCTTCATGTGGGGCTGGGGCGTGATGAACCAGGTCGCGATCAAGGAGGCGGCCGCCATCAAGTTCCCGATGGACAAGTTTATCGGGGTCTGGTGGTCCGGTTCCGAGAGCGACGTCCGCCCGGCCGGCGAAGCGGCCAAGGGATACAAGGCTGGCAACTTCCACGGCGTCGGCTCCGGCTACGACATCCACCAGCAGATCCTCAAGACGATCTACAAGGGCGATGTCGAGGCGGCGAAGAAGAACAACTGGGGCGAGGTGCTCTACAATCGCGGCCTGACCAACATGGTCTACGACACCGAGGCCATCCGCACCGCGATGGGCAAGTTCGGCAACAAGCCGATGACCGGCGAGCAGGTCCGCTGGGGCATGGAGAACCTCAACCTGACCCAGGACAAGCTGACCAAGCTCGGCTTCAAGGACTTCATGCAGGCGCACCGCATCACCTGCGAGGACCACGAAGGCGGCGGACCGGTCATCTTCCAGCAGTGGGACGGCAAGCAGTGGAAGCTGATCTCAAAGTGGTACACGCCGATGTACGACATCGTGCGCGACCTGGTCGAGAAGGAAGCCGCCAAGTACGCGAAGGAGAACAAGATCACCCCGCGCGACTGCTCGAAGGAGGGGTGAGTCCTTCGCGCGTAGCAGCGGAACCGTTGGCATGACGGAGAACGGAAGCGCCCTTCTCAATGTGAACAACATTGAGGTGATCTACGACCGGGTGATCCTGGTCCTGAAAGGCGTTTCCTTCCACGTTCCCGAGGGGGGCATCGTCGCCCTCCTCGGCGCCAACGGGGCCGGCAAGACGACGACGCTCAAGGCGATCTCCAACCTGCTCCGGGCGGAACGGGGAGACGTCACCAAGGGCACCATCGAGTACCGCAACGAACGCATCGAGAAGCTCTCGGCCCACGACCTGGTCACCCGCGGCGTCGTCCAGGTTATGGAAGGACGCCATTGCTTCGAACACCTGACGGTCGAGGAAAACCTGCTGACCGGCGCCTATATCCGGGGCGACAAGAAGAACTTCTCCGACGACCTCGATCTCGTCTACCGCTATTTCCCGCGCCTCAAGGAGCGCCGCAGGGCGCAGGCGGGCTACACCTCGGGCGGCGAGCAGCAGATGACTGCGATCGCCCGCGCGCTGATGACACGCCCCAAGATGATGCTGCTCGACGAGCCGTCGATGGGGCTCGCGCCGCAGCTGGTCGAGGAGATTTTCGGGATCGTCTCCCGCCTCAACGAGGAGGAAGGCGTGACCATCCTGCTCGCCGAGCAGAACACCAACATGGCGCTCCGCTATGCGCGCTACGGCTACATCCTGGAGAACGGCCGCGTGGTCCTCGACGGCGAGGCCTCGACGCTGCGCGAGAACGAGGACGTGAAGGAGTTCTATCTCGGCCTCTCCTCCTCCGGCCGCAAGAGCTACCGCGACGTGAAGTCCTATCGCCGCCGCAAGCGCTGGCTCGCCTGAACCGATGACCGCCTATTTCGACGCGCTCGAGACGCGCTCTCCCGACGAGCGGGAGGCCGCCCTGATGGAGGCGCTCGCCGGGCAGGTGGCCCGGGCGCGCGAGACCCCCGGTCAGGCCGGGATGCTGTCCAGGATAGAGCCCCGCGACATCGTCAGCCGGGAAGCGCTCGCGGAGCTCCCGGTCATCCGCAAGAGCGACCTGATGGAACGCCAGGCCGCGACGGCGCCTCTCGGCGGGCTAAACCGTCTGCCGACGGAGAGGATGACGCGCCTCTTCCTGTCGCCGGGGCCGATCGCAGAGCCGCAGGGGCGGCGGCCCGACTACTGGCGGATGGCCCGCGCGCTGCACGCCGCCGGATTCCGCGCCGGCGATGTCGTGCTCAACTGCTTCTCCTACCACTTCACGCCGGCCGGCATGATGTTCGACGGCGCGGCGGCGGCGATCGGCTGTCCGGTCATCCCGGGCGGCACCGGCCAGACCGAGAGCCAGATCGAGGCGATCCGGCGTTTCCGACCGGTCGGCTACGCCGGCACCCCGGATTTCCTCAAGATAATCCTCGACAAGGCCGACGAAATCGGCGCCGACGTCTCGTCGATCCGCCGAGGCGGGGTCGGCGGCGGCGCCCTGCTCCCGCCGCTCCGCAAGGAATACGACGACCGCGGCATCGCCGTCCTCCAGTCCTACGGCACGGCGGATGTCGGGTTGATCGCCTACGAGTCGGAAGCCCGCGAAGGCATGATCCTCGACGAGGAGATCGTCGTCGAGATCGTGCGCCCGGGGACCGGCACCCCGGTGCCGGAAGGAGAAGTCGGCGAGGTGGTGGTCACGCTCCTCGACGAGGACTACCCGCTGCTCCGCTTCGCGACCGGCGATCTCTCGGCGATGCTGCCCGGTCAAAGCCCCTGCGGACGCACCGCGCCCCGGATCAAGGGATGGATGGGCCGCGCCGATCAGAGAACCAAGGTCCGCGGCATGTTCGTGGACCCGGCGCAGATCGACCGCGTCCTCGAACGGCACCCGGAAGTGGGGCGCATGCGGCTCGTCGTGAACGAGGAAGGCGGCATCGACGCCCCGGTTCTGCAATGCGAGACCGGCGGCGGCCCGGAAGACCTCGCGGACGCCGTGGCGGCGACGTTCCGGGAGGAATGCAAGCTCAGGGTCGCGGTCGAGCTGGTGGACGCCGGCAGCCTTCCCAACGACGGCAAGATCGTCGACGACCGGCGCGACTACGGCTGACCGTCGGGTGCGGGGCGGACGGGCTCCGGTTCGCGCAGCGGCCCGCCGCCCAGCGTCAGCGACAACAGCACGATCGCCACGATCAGCAGGGCGCCTCCGCTCAGACCCAGCGACCAGTGGATGCCAATCAGGCTGCCGCCGAGACCGACGGTGATCCCGCTGAACGACCGCAGGCCGAGCGACGCCATGTTGTAGAGCCCGACCACCCGCCCCCGGATCGCCTCGGGCGCGTTGAGCTGCACCAGCGTCATGGCCATCGAGTTGTAGGAAAGATCGAGGAATCCCGCGACGAACAGCAGTCCGAGCGCCAGCGGGTAGCTCGTCGCCGACGCGAAGCCCACGATCATGCAGCACCAGAGGACTACCAGCACGAAAGCGGTCCGGGGGCGGGCGCTCAGCAGCCCCCGGCTCTCCAGGACGAACCCGGCCGTCAACGCCCCTGCCGCGGTCGCCGCGAGCAGGGCGCTGTAGTGCAGGCCGTCATCGTGCCCCAGATGGTGCGCGAATTCCGGCATCTGCGCCTGATGGGCGTTGCCGACGAGGAAGGAAGCGCAACCCGCCAGGACGATCATCGAGACGATGGTGCGGTCGGAAGCGATGTCGCGGAGGGTCGCGAGGATTTCGGCCAGGCCCGCGAACGCGCGTCCGGGAGGGCGCGGGCCGGAGCGGAACGCGGGCCCGTAGGGTGCCTTCCACAGCCACAGCGCCAGCGGCAGGTAGATCGGGACGTTAAGCAGGATGCCCCAGGCGGGACCGAGCACCAGCATCAGACCGCCACCGACGGCGGGGCCGAGCAGAATGCCGAGCGTGCGCCCCGACGCGATCATCCGGACCGCGCTCTGCAGCTGGGCGGGGCCGACGATATCGTGGACCAGGAGCTGGGCCGCCGGCGCCCAGATCACGCCCGCGAAGCCGTGCAGAACCAGCAGCACCGCCGCGTGCCACACCTCGAGGGAATCGGTCAGGAACAGGATGCCCCAGCCGGACGACACGATCATGAACAGGACCATGCCGAACTGGATGATCCGGCGCGGATCGAACCGGTCGGCGAGCGCCCCGGCATAGACCGAGAACAGCAGGAACGGCACCCAGTGGGAGAACACCGCGAAGCCGGCGAGCGCGGGCGATTCGAACTTCTGGAAGATGATCCAGTAGCTGATCACGTGCTCGATATTGTCCGCCATCATGGCGAGCATCGCGTAACTCAGATAGGCGCGCCCGCCGGGATGGCGGAGCGCCGCGAAGGATTTTGATTCGGTCACGATTGATTCCTTGGTGTTCGACTGGAACACCGTCGACCTCGATTGTCGCGCGAACGGGCGACAACCCGGGCTGCCATGCCGCCCGTGGCGGCGATATGTCCTGCTCGGGTCAGGCTCTGCCGGCTATTCCGCGGCCAGCGAGCGTCTGTGAAAGTCTTCCAGTCCGAACAACCGTTCGGCGTTATTCCAGGCTATTGCTTCATAAGCCTCGGCGGAGATCGAACTCAGCGTCTCGACCGATTCCGCGACGTTCATGTGGGCGTCGGGATGCGGGTAGTCGGTGCCGACAAGGAACTTGTCGACGCCGTACCTGTCGACCACGTGCTCGAGCAACGATTCGTCGAGCCCCACGGCATGGTGGAACATCTCGAAATACTCATGCGGCGGGCGCTTGTTCATGGGCCGCCCGCGTATGTCGAAGTTGTGGTAGGCGAGCGGCGATTCGAAGGTCTCGATCGTATCGCGCAGCCGATCCTCAAGGAACGGCAGGAAGCTCACCCCCGCCTCGGCGAAAAGCAGCTTAAGTCCGGGGAAACGATCGAGCAACCCGGAATAGATCAGGCAGACCATCGCGTGCATGTAGTCGAACGGAAAGCCAAGGCAGTTGTGCAGCCGCCAGCGGTCGAAGCGCTCGTGCCCGATCTGTTTGGTGTCCGCATCGCCGTGAAACGCCACCACCACGCCCAGCCGTTCCGCTTCCGCGAACAAATCCCACAGCGGCAACTCGTCGATCCGGCCGCCGTCGACATTGGGACAGACCACCGCGCAGCGCAGCTTGTGGGTGTCGACGCAGCGCCGCAACTCGGCGATCGCCTCGTCCGGATGCTGCATCGGAAGACAGAACGTCGATATCAGCCTGCCCCCGGAACGATGCTCGGCGTCGGCCATGCCGTCGTTGTGGTTCCGCACGAGGTCGCGCGCCTCGCCCGGATCGGCGATTTCGTTGTAAACGCCGGAATGGTTGGGAAACAGGAGCTGGCAGTCGATGCCCAGCCGGTCGACGTCCCGGAGCCGACGCTCGACGCTGCAGGTCTGCTCGACTGGGATCGAGTGGGCGACGCGCGGATGATTGCGTCCGAGAAAACGCATCGTCGCTCCGGCCCCGTCGGCGACGATGCGCGGCCGCAGGTGGCGGTGCGGCCCCTCCATCGCGTCATAGGCGTCCTTGGGAAGAAAGTGGGAGTCCGCGTCGAACAGCATGGGCGCCTCACGATTGCGCGAAAAGCATAACGGGACCGAAAGCGCTTTGCATGGTTTCCGGAACCGCTCAGCGGATCATCGTTTCCGGCAGGATCAGGGCGATATCGGGGAACGCGATCAGCAGGGCCGTACAGATCAGCATCGCCCCCCAGAAGGGGACGATGCCGCGGAATATCTCGCCCATCGGCACGCCCTCGGCGATGCCCTTGACCACGAAGACGTTGAGCCCCAGCGGCGGGCTGATCAGGCTCATCTCGAGGATCACCACCAGGAGCGCGCCGAACCAGATCGGATCGTAGCCCAGATCCTTGATCAGCGGGAACACGATCGGCAGCGTCAGCACCATCATCGCCAGCCCTTCGAGGAAGGTGCCGAGGACGATGTAGCCGATCACGATGACGATCAGCACCACCACCGGCGCCAGGTCGAGGCCCGGCATCGCGGCGGCGAGCTTGGCGGGTATCTGGGTGACGGCGAGAAACGGGTTGAACAGGAAGGCGCCGATCACGATCAGGTAGACGAAGGCGAATGTCTTGACCGTCTCCAGGATGCAGAATCTGAGCACGCCGAGGGTCAGCTTGCCGCGGACGAGGGTGAGAACGAAGGTGAGGAACGCTCCGACGGCGGCTGCCTCCACCGGCGTGAAGACGCCGAGATAAATCCCGCCGAGAACCGCGAACACGATGCCGATCAGCGAGAACGACCGGCCCACCATGCGCACGCGTTCCCGCCACGGCAGACGCTCCGCCTTCGGCCCGATCTCCGGGTTGAGACGGGTCAGGATGGCGATCGTCAGCATGAAGAGACCGGTCAGCAGGATGCCGGGCAGCACGCCGGCCAGGAAGAGCTGGCCGATCGATTCCTCGGTCAGGAGCGCGTAGATGATGAACCCGGTCGAGGGCGGGATCAGGATGCCGAGCGTGCCGCCCGCCGCGACGCAGCCGGTGGCGAGGCGCGGATGGTAGTCGTGACGCTTCATTTCCGGCAGCGCGACCCGTCCCATCGTGACGGCCGAGGCCAGGCTCGATCCGGAGACCGCCGCGAACCCGGCGCATCCGACCACGGTGGCCGAGGCGAGCCCGCCCGGCCAGTGCCCGACGAGGCTGCGCGCCATGTCGTAGAGATCCCGGCTCATCCCGGACACCATCGCGAAGTTTCCCATCAGGACGAACAGCGCGATGATGCTGAGGTCGTAATTGTAGGCGATTTCGAACGGAACGCTGCCGAGCAGGGCCAGCGTCGGGCCGAGCCCGCTCAGCGCCCAATAGCCGAGCGCCCCGGCGATCGACAGGGCGATGCCGATCGGCATGCGCAGGAAGATCAGCAGGAACAGCCCCGCGAGACCCAGAATGCCGACCAGCGTCGGGCTCACGCCGCTTCGTCGCTTTCCGGCGCCGGCACGAAGAGCCTGAGCGCAAGCACGAGCGCCATCAGCCCGGCTCCGAAGGCCACCACCCAGTACAAGGGAAAGAACGGGATCGCCAGCAGCTGCGAAGTCTCGTCGAACTCGCGAACGTCGACCGACTGGACCACCGCGCGCCACGCGATCAGGACGAACAGCGCGCAGCCGGCCAGGCCGATCAGGCGGTCGAGCACAAGCTGCGTGCTCCTGCCGAGCCGGTTGTAAAGCAGCTCGATAACCACATGCGCCCCGTGCCAAGCGCAGTAGGCGAAGCTCAGGAACGTCATGATCAGCACCGCGAAATGGGTGAGATCGAAGACGCCGGTGAGCGGTGCGTTGAAGAAATAGCGGCCGACCACGTCCACCGTGGTCAGGATCATGAGAAGGAAGAGCACGGCCCCGGCGATATACGCCGAGGCCGTGACCAGTATGCGGACGGCCCGGGAGACCGGACCCTCGCGAAAGTCCATCAACCCTTGGCCAGATAGTCGGCGAGCATGTTCTGGTAGTTCGGGTCCGATTTCTCGTAGCGCTTGACCCAGTCACCGACGATGGTCTTGAAGCGCGCGGCCCACGCCGCCTTCTCGGCCGCGCTCAACTCGGTGATGTCGGTGTCGTCCCGGGTACGCACAGTCTTGATGCCGGCCGCGCGCGCCGCCTCGTAAAGCTTGGCGCCCTTGAGGCTGAGCGGCAGCCCGCGCTGGGCGTCGACGGCCTTTCTCTGGTCGGCGGACAGGCCGGCATAGGTCTTCTTGTTCATCACCATCATCTGCGGCGAATAGCCCATCGGCAGGTCGACGATGAAGTTCTTGACCACCTCGGCCAGCTTGAAGCTGTTCACGGTCGAGATGCCCACCAGCGCGCCGTCGACCACGCCCTTCTCGATGGCGCTGTAGGTCTGCGGCATCGGCATGCCCACGGGGATCGCGCCGAGACCCTTGATGATCGCCGCCTGGTCGCGCGACGGCGTCCTGAGCTTCAAGCCCTTGAGGTCGTCGGGGGTGCGGACGACCTTGTTGGTCATCAGCACCGGCACGTCGGTGGTCCACAGCCCGAGAACCTCGACGCGCGCGTACTCGGACGAGAGGTGCTTGTCGAAGATCTTCCACATGGCCGTGGTCGCCTCGGTGGGCGAGCCCCATTGCAGCGGGATTTCCACCACCATGGTCTTGGGGAACACCGTCGAGGTGTAGCCCTGCAGCCCGAACTCGATGTCGGCGATGCCGTTGACCACCCGCTTGAAGGCGCCGGGCGGCTTGCCGCCGATCTGGCCGCCGGGGAAGCCGACGACGTTGAGGCCGACATCGGCCGCCTTGATGTCCTTGCCCCACGGCACCATCAGCTTTGCCCAGACATGGTGCTTGGGGCTGGTGAAGAACGCCATCTTCAGATCCCGCGCCTCTGCCTGCGAGACCCAGCTCGCGCCGGCGAGAACGGCCCCGGCCACGCCCAGCGCGGTCAGCCCTCTCAACGCCGAACGCAACGAAACCCTCTTGTATCCGTGCATCCCCAGTCCCTTCCTGCAAGAAGCCTCGTCGCCCTTCGACAGGCGACGCAGGCGAGTCAATTCTACGGGCGGAGACCGTCCGGGTGTCAAGTGCGGCCCCGGCGCGGTAGTGCCCCGCTTTGAAAAGGAGAGAAAGGGGGCGGACCGAAGTCCGCCCCGCCGGTTGGCACTTCTTGCCGGTTTTCTCCGGCGTCGAACGAACATGCGGCTTCACGCGCACATTCTTCGGACCAAGCCTCCCGCCCGTCCGCGTCGGTCGGCACTTGTAGGTAGCCATGACGCTTTCCTTTCTGGCCAGACCGTGCGCCAGAAGGGCTTGCCATTCGTAAGGGGAAAAGAAAAATGTATCCTCTCGCGCGCGGGCCTAGAAACCTTCTTGCGCGGGGTAGCGACGCGCCGACTGGCTAGCCTCCGGTCGGCGTTCGCGTTTCTAAGCAGCTTCGAGTTCCCATTGCGTTTGTGCTGGGGTCCGCCGGGTTGACTTCCTTTTCTGCCTGATCTTCTTGAGTTTGAAGGTCATGTCTTGCCGATGATCGATCTCGTCTTCGAGATCGGCAATCCGTTTCAACCGGTCGCGAACGCTCGACACCTTATCCATGTACATGAGACGTATCAGGCTGTCAGCCGCTCTTGGCAGGGGTGATTTGCCTGTCTCCCACCGGTGTACGGTTTGCTCTTTCACATCGAAGAGATCCGCCAGCAATGCCTGAGACATGAGCATTTCTCGACGGAGAAACCGAAACTCCTTCCCGCTCAATTCCTTCTTATCTCGGCAAAGGTGCTCGCTGATCACGTTGTGGAGCGTGTCGATGTCCTTGATCGCGATGCTGGTACCGCGAGCAGTCTCGAACCGCTCGAAACCATTCACCAAGTAAACATCGTCCAATCCACACTCCAAGTAGTGGTATCTCTCATCATTCATGTCCCTCCCTCCGTTAAGACGCCAATGTCCAGGTAGTAATGCATTCGATGTGGTCGACGTATACGGCCACGACGACTTCGACCCGTCTCCCTGCAACCCTGCGTCGCATCTTGAGCCGCCAGTCACCGTTTTCATCCAACTGAGGAGACCCGAACGGTCGCCCCTTACGCAAAACCTCCAAAACTGAACGCATGTCGATTCCCCGCTGGACCATGCGCCTCTGGAAATGGGGTGAGTCCATCAAGACATTCTCGCTCTCCGCCGCGGCGAGTGCCCGCACTTGCCCAGCCAGATCCGAGGCTGACGGGGAGGTCTGCCTCTGTTGCGGAAACGGGGTGACCGATGAGCGCGCCACAACCTACCAATATGATAGGTCGCTACTGGTGGTCAAGATTAAGGAGGAGCAAAAAGAACAAAATGATCCAAATGCTTGACTGAGGTGATCGTTCCAGTGCCACGGCAATCGAGTGCATCGGAGCCGGAAGGTGGCATTCGAGGGTAAGCCGGTTCGAAAGGACGTTTCGACCGGCCATGTCGAGCGGCACATTCAGACGATGCAGATGGGAACTCGCCGCCTCACGCGGCTGACTAATGCGTTCTCAAAGAAGGCCGGGAACCCCCTTCACATGCTGTCGCTCTACTTCATCCGCTGCAATTTCTGCGGCCAGCACAGGAGCTTGCATGGCAGCAGCCCGGCGATGGCCGCGGGCGTCTCCAAGGCGCTGCATGACATGGAACGGATCGTCGGTCTGATCGACGCACGGGCGCCGAAGCCGCGCCGGCCCAAGTCCTACCGCAAACGACAGATATCAAACTGAGACACTATCCCCGGCGCGGGGACCTGTCGCCGACCGATCGTTTCCGCCATCATCGGGGGAACGACCCTGTCGGAGACCGTGCCATGACCGCGAGGACGAGCCCGCCCTTCCGTGCCGACCATGTCGGCAGCCTGCTGCGACCCCCGGCGCTGCTGGAGGCCCGCGCCGCGCATGGCAGCGGCGATATCGACGACGCGGGTCTGCGCGCGGTCGAGGACGACTGCATCGCCGATGTCGTCCGGATGCAGGAGGGGGCGGGGCTCCAGGGGATCACCGACGGCGAGTTCCGGCGAACCTTCTGGCATCTCGACTTCCTGCGACAGATCGACGGGGTGACGGTCACGGAGGGGAATTTCGTCGCCCGGTTCCGCAAGGACGACGGCTCGGAGGTGGGCTTCAGGCCCCCGACCATGACCGTGACGAAGCGCCTCGGACATGTGCGCGACATCCAGGCGAGGGACTTCGAATTTCTCGCCTCGGTGGCGGGCCGCACCCCCAAGGTCTGCATCCCGTCCCCCTCGATGCTGCATTTCCGGGGCGGGCGCAAGGCGATCGACGAGACCGCCTATCCCGACATGGATGCGTTCTACGAAGACCTCGCCCGCGTCTATAACGAGGAGATCATGGCGCTGGCGGCGCTCGGGCTGCGCTATCTGCAGCTCGACGACACCAACTTCGCCTATCTGTGCGACGACGGGATCCGCGAGGCGACCCGCGCTCTGGGCGAAGATCCGGACGAGCTGCCGCACACCTATTGCAGGCTGCTCAACGCGGCGCTCGCCGGGCGGCCGGACGACATGGCGGTCACCGTCCATATGTGCCGCGGCAACCACCAGAGCGCCTGGGTGGCGCAGGGCGGCTACGAACCGGTCGCCGACATCCTGTTCAACGAGCTCGACGTGGACGGGTTCTTCATGGAGTACGACGACGACCGGTCGGGCGATTTCGCGCCGCTCCGTTTCCTGCCCCCGGGGAAGACCGTGGTGCTCGGGATCGTCACTTCGAAGCACGCGAGGCTGGAACCCGCCGACGACGTGAAGCGCCGGATCGACGAGGCGGCGGGGTTCGCGCCCCTCGAACAGCTCGCCCTCAGCCCCCAGTGCGGCTTTTCGTCGACCGTGGACGGCAACGATCTGACCGTCGACGACCAGCTCGCCAAGCTGCGGCGGGTCGTCGAAGTGGCGGAAGACGTGTGGGGATAGCGGGAAGGTTGCCGGGCCTGCGGTGCCGCGTCTCCGGTCTCAGGACAACCGCACCTTCTCGCCCAGCTCCGGACAGTCCTCGTCCACGCGAAGGCCGCAGGCGCGAATCCCGTGGACCGCGAGCTCGTCGTCCCGTTCCTGGCTGTCCCCGGTGACGCCGACCGCGCCGATCACCTCGCCGTCGGCGTTGCGGATCAGCCGGCCGCCGCCTTCCGGAAACACGCGGTCGCCGGACGCCTTGACGACATAGTCCATGAAAAGCGGCCGCTCCTCCGCCCGGAGTCTCACCAGGCTGGAAGACCGTCCGAGCGCCAGAGCCGCGTAGGCCTTTCCGTAGGCCATCTCGAAGCGCAGCATCGAGGCGTGATCCTCTTTCTGGAACGCCTTGACGACGGCGCCGGGCTCGACCACCACGGCGGCAAGCGGCCTGCAACCGAGGCGCCGCCCCTCGGCGAGTATTTCGGAAATGATGCGGTTGGCCCGGTCGAGCGCGATCACGACGCTCGAGCTCCGTCCGCCTCTTCGCCCAGCGCGAGGCGGCGGAGCGCCGCCCCGACATTCACCACGTCCTCGCCGCCGTAACCCATCAGCGTCGCGAGCTGGTAGATCTCGCGGGTCGCGTTGGAGAGCAGCGACGGCGATTTCGTGTCGGCGGCCAGCTTGGCGAACAGCGAGACGTCCTTGAGCGCGACCTCGGTCGCGAAGAAAGGTCCGTCCTCGCCGGTGATCATCCGCTGGGACAGCGCGCCCAGAGCCGCGCTGTTCGACGTGCTGTTGGAGAGCACGTCGAGCAGCCGGTCGAGATCGACCCCGAGCTTGGCCGCGAGCGCGAAGGTCTCGGCATACATCGCATGAATGCAGAGCCCGTTGACGTTGTTGAGAAGCTTGAAGATGTGGCCCGTCCCTACAGGGCCGCAATGCACGAAACGCTCGGAAACCGCCTCGAAAGCGGGACGGCAGCGCTCGACGATCTCCTCGGGGCCGCCGACCAGAAGCACAATCTGGCCCTCCCAGGCGTGATGCTCCATGCGCAGCATCGGCGCGTCGATGACGTGCACGGAACGCGCTTCGGCCTCGGCGGCCAGCTCGCGGGTTACCGCGGGATCGCCGGTCGAGAAGTCGATCAGCACCGAACCCTCGCGCGCGTTGGCGATCAGCCCGTCCGGGCCCTGGTACACGGCCCTGACCGCATCGATGCTCTGCAAGCAGGTGCCGATCGTCCCGGTCGCCTCGCATAGCCCGGCGAGCCCGTTCGCCGGCTTCGCGCCCATGCCGACGGCGCGATCGACGGCCGCCGCGTCGATGTCGTGGACCGAGAGCGCGAACCCCTGTCTCAACAGGTTGCGCGCGAGCCCCTTGCCCATGATTCCCGCGCCGACCAGCCCGAAACTGCGTTCCACCGTCATTCCCCCAGCGATTACTCGGCGGCCCGATCTTCCGCCGCCGGCGGGCGCCAGCGCAAGACCGGGCGGCGCGCGGCCGCGGTCTCGTCGAAACGGCGGCGCGGCGCATCCACGGGCGCGGCATGGAACTCGTCGGGTTTGCCCGCCAGCGCCCGCTCGACGATGCGCCGCAGCGTCGCGATCAGATGGTCGAGGCTTTCCTTCGACTCCGTCTCGGTGGGTTCCAGGAGCAACGCGCCATGGACCACCAGCGGGAAGTAAATCGTCGCGGGATGGTATCCCTCGTCGATCATCGCCTTGGCGAGGTCGAGCGTGGTGACGCCGGTGTCCTTGAGGAACGCGTCGTCGAACAGGACCTCGTGCATGCAGGGACCTTCATAGGGAAGGCTCATCAGGTCGGCGAGCCCGGCTGAGACGTAGTTGGCGTTCAGCACCGCGTCGGACGACGCCTGCCGCAGGCCGTCGATGCCGTGGCTTAGAATGTAGGCGAGCGCGCGGACGAACATTCCCATCTGGCCGTGGAAACCCTTGACCCGCCCGAACGCGGTGCCCGAAGCGTCGCTTTCGACAAGTCGCAGCCCGTCCGGCCCCTCGGCCACATAGGGGACCGGCGCGAAGGGAACGAGCGCTTCGCAGAGCGCGATGGGACCGCTGCCCGGCCCGCCTCCGCCATGCGGCGTCGAGAACGTCTTGTGCAGGTTGAGATGCATGCAGTCGATGCCGAGGTCGCCCGGCCTCACCCGGCCGACGATTGCGTTGAAATTGGCGCCGTCGCAGTAGAAATAGGCGCCCGCCTCGTGGACCGCCTCGGCCTGGTCCAGGATCTCGTCCTCGAACAGGCCGCACGTGTTGGGGTTGGTCAGCATGAAGGCCGCGACATCGTCGTCCAGCGCCGCTTTGAGCGCCCCCAGATCGACCCGTCCGCGTGCGTTCAACGGCACCGCGGCGACCTCGTAGCCGCACATCGCGGCGCTCGCCGGGTTGGTGCCGTGCGCGGAATCGGGCACCAGCACGCGCTTTCGGGCATCGCCCGCCGCCTCGTGCGCCGAGCGGATCGTCATCAGCCCGGTCCATTCGCCATGCGCCCCGGCGGCGGGGGACAGCGCGATCGCGGGCATCCCGGTAAGGGCCTTGAGCCAGTCCGACAGCCGCTCCATCAGCGCAAGCGCTCCCTGCACGGTGGATTCCGGCTGGAGCGGATGGATGTCTCCGAACCCCGGCAGGCGCGCGAGCTTCTCGTTCAGCCGGGGGTTGTGCTTCATCGTGCACGAGCCCAGCGGGTAAAGCCCGGTATCGATCGCGTAGTTCTTCTGGCTGAGCCGGGTGAAGTGGCGCACGATTTGGGGCTCGGAGAGGCCGGGCAGGCCGATGGGCGTCTTCCGGGCCAGCCCGCCGAGACGGTCCTTTATCTTCGGCACGTCGGGGAGATCGACGCCGGTTTTGCCCTCGGCGCCCTGTTCGAAGATCAACGGCTCTTCGAAGCGAAGTCCGCGATGGCGGATCGCGCCCGTCCCGGCGCTCATCGGAGAGCCTCCCGGAGAGCGGCTTCGAGGGCCGCGATATCTCCCTCGTCCGTGGTCTCGGTCGCGGCGACCAGCAGGAACGGCGCCGCCTCCGGCTCGCCGGGCAGGAGTCGGGAAACCGGGACGCCGGCGAGCACGCCGCGACCCGCGAGCTCGTCCACCACCTCGGCCGCGGGCCGGTCGAGACGCAGCGTGAACTCGTTGAAGAAACTGTCGTTCACGACTTCCGCCCCGGGGATCGAGTCGAGCCGGTCGGCGAGCATCGCGGCTTTCGCGTGGTTGAGGCGCGCGAGCCGGGAAAACCCTTCCTCGCCGAGCAGGCTCATGTGGATCGTGAAGGCGAGCGCGCACAGGCCGGAGTTGGTGCAGATGTTGCTGGTCGATTTCTCGCGGCGGATGTGCTGTTCGCGCGTCGCCAGGGTCAGGACCCAGCCGCGCTTGCCGTCGGCGTCGAGCGCTTCCCCCGCCAGCCGTCCGGGCATCTGCCGGACATGACGCTCGCGGCAGGCGAACAGGCCGACATAGGGCCCGCCGAAGGTGAGCGGGTTGCCGATCGACTTGCCTTCCGCCGCGACGATGTCAGCGCCCATCTCCCCGGGCGATCGCAGCGCGCCGAGCGCCACGACTTCGGTCACCGCGACGATGAGCAGCGCGCCGGCGTCGCGGCACGCCTCGGACAGCGGCGCCAGATCGCGCACCCGGCCGAAGAAATCGGGGTACTGGACGACGACGCAGGCGGTCCCGGCGTCGATCCGGTCGACGAGCGATTCCGTGCCGTCGAAGTCCGGCGGCAGGCAGTCGAGCTCGGCGGAGAGGTACCTGAGACCTGTCTTCGTCACGTCGCGGTATTGCGGATGGAGCGCGCCGGACAGGACCACGCCCGCCCGCCTGGTAACCCTGAGCGCCATGTTGACGGCCTCGAGGCACGAGGTCGCGCCGTCGTACATCGAGGCATTGGCGACATCGAGCCCCGCGATCAGCGCGACCTGGGTCTGGAACTCGAACAGCGCCTGCAGCGTCCCCTGAGAAATCTCGGGCTGATAGGGCGTGTAGGAGGTGAGGAATTCGCCCCGCTGGATCAGCGCGTCCACGCTCGCGGGCACATGGTGGCGGTAGGCGCCCGCGCCGAGGAAGAACGGCACAGACCCCGCCGCGACGTTTCGCGCGGCGAGCGCGCCGAGCTCGCGCTCGACCTCGATCTCCCCGGCGTGACGGGGCAGATCGAAATCGGGATCGCGGGCCGCCTCGGGCACGTCCCGGAACAGGCTGTCGACGGAGGGCGCGCCGATCGAGGCGAGCATCGCCCGGCGGTCGGCATCGGTCAGCGGCAAATAGCGCATCGCTCGACCTCCCGCGCCGATCAGAGGCCGGAGACGAAGCTGTCGTAGGCGGCTTCGTCCAGCAACGCCTCGACCTCCCCCGGATCGGCCATCCGCACCTTCATGAACCAGCCGCCGGCGGTGGGTTCCCGGTTGACCAGGCCCGGATCGTCGGCCAGGGGCTCGTTGACCTCGACCACCTCTCCGCTCACCGGGGCGTAGACCTCGCTCGCCGCCTTCACCGATTCGACGACGGCGGCCTCTTCGCCCTTCGCCACCGCGCGGCCCGGTTCGGGGAGTTCGACGAACACGACATCGCCGAGCTGATCCTGTGCGTAGTCCGATATCCCGATCACGGCGATATCGCCTTCCACGCGCACCCACTCATGCTCCTCGCTGTATCTGAGTTCGGCCATCGTCTCACCCTCCCCTGCCCTTGAAATAGCGGTGCGGAACGAACGGCAGCTTCGCGATCCGCGCCGGAAGCGGCCGGTCGCGGACGACGACCTCGACCGGCCGGTCGACATCGCTCGCCCCCGCGGCGACGTAACCCATGGCGACCGGCCCGCCGACGCTCGGTCCGAAGCCGCCGCTGGTGATCTCCCCGATAGCCTCGCCCCCGACTTCCCGGACCGTCGTGTGGGCACGGGCCGGCGCCCGGCCGTCTGGACGGATCCCGACGCGGCGGCGCGGCGGACCCGAGGCGATCTGGTCGAGGATGATTCCGGCGCCGGGAAACCCGCCCTCCGATCGACGCCGCTTGCCGATCGTCCAGGCGAGCCCCGCCTCCACCGGCGTCGTGGTCCGGTCGATATCCTGTCCGTAGAGGCAGAGCCCCGCCTCCAGCCTCAGCGTGTCGCGCGCGCCGAGACCGGCCGGTTCGACCTCCGGCAGATCGAGCAGCATGCGGGCGATCCGCTCGGTTTCCCCGGATGGGATCGAGATTTCGAACCCGTCCTCGCCGGTATAACCGGACCGCGTGACGGCCAGCCTGACGCCGTCGATCTCGAAGGGCGCGGCGGTCATGAAGGGAAGTGCGTCCGCGCCGGGAACCAGCGCCGCCAGAGCCAGGGCCGCCTTCGGGCCCTGGAGCGCCACCAGCCCGCGGTCGAGCTCTTCCAGCACGCATCCCCCGGGCAGCGCCGCGCGGATATGCGCGATGTCGGCTTCCTTGCATGCCGCGTTGGCGACGACGAACAGATAGCCGCCTACATTGGTGACGATAAGATCGTCGAGAATGCCGCCCGCCTCGTCGGTCAGCATCGTGTAGCGCATGCGGCCGGGAGCGAGCCCCGCGATATCGCCCGGCACCAGCGCCTCCAGCGCCAGCGCCCGGTCGTCGCCGCGGATTACGAGCTGGCCCATGTGCGAGACATCGAACAGCGAGGCCGCGCCTCGCGTGTGCAAATGCTCTTCGATGATGCCGCCGGCGTACTGGATCGGCATGTCGTATCCGGCGAACGGCGCCATCCTGGCGCCGAGTTCCCGGTGCAGGCCGGTCAGGGGAGTCGTCTTTGCCGCCGCGGTTTCGGGGTCGCTCATCGGGTCCTCCGGCAGACGGCACGCGCGCGCAATGCGCCGCGCGCCCCCTCTGTCCGTGGACCTGAGAGATTCACGGAACCCGCCGGTTCCGCTTACCCCTTCGGTGGAGCCGCCGCCTTATCCGCGCGGCGGCCCGCTTTCCAGAGACACATCGACCTGCGGTCCGTTTGCCTGAGAGTTTCCGGGGCCCTTGCTCCTTCGGCGCCGGTGATGAACCGGACTCTCCCGCAGGCGTCTTCTGTGTAGCGCAGCGTCCGACCCAAGGCCGGACAGGTTTTATCTAATGGGTGGGCAATTCCGCGTCAACCGCCGGAACGGTTGAAGCGGAGCTGGTCGCGATCCAGCTGAAAGCCCATGAAGACGTTGAAGTCCGGCGCGCTCCGCTGTCCGGTCACCGGTATCTCGATGGCGATTTCGTCGCGATAGAGAACCCGGTTGGCTCCGCCCTCGAACTTCATTGCGACCGGGAACACCCGTTTGCCGCGCTCGGCGGGATGGAACTCGGGGATCGCGACGAAATAGGCGAAACGCCCCTCGCGGCTACGGTTCGCCGGACCGCGCTCGAGAACGAACTCGACCGTGAGGTCCAGTTCGACCCTGTCGTCCTCGACGGTGCATTCTCCGTCGAAATTGACCAGCCGGCCCGTGAGCACGACATCGGTCAGGTCCCGACCCGACCCTCGAACGAATTCCGTCAGCCTGTCGGCATATTCGAGGACCTGGACCCGGGGGCAGATCCTCTGGGCGAACCTGTCCTCGCCGCCGCAGGCATACAGCAACAGGGGTATCGACGCGGCGACCAGCGCCACGGCGATTCTGCGGCAGGCGGGCAAGGTAGAATTGCCCCGGGAACGCGTCATCCGCGCCTAGAGGTCGTTGTGGGTGCCGTCGCAGACCGGCTTGTTGGACGTGCTCTTGCAACCGCAGAACCAGATCGTCCGGTCCGCTTTCGCCTCGTACTGCATCGGCGCGAGGCCGGTGCCCTTGTGAGAGCCGTCGCAGAACGGCTGGGACTGGCTGCGACCGCAGGCGCACCACCAATATTCCTTGCCCGACTCGACGTCGATGCCGTAGGGCTCCTTCTGCGCGATAACCGGTTCCGCCATGACCTAGGTTCCTATCCGAAAGCCGCTGTGGTATCTGATCGGCACTCTAGTGTTCCGTTCGCCGATCCTCAAGGCAGGGATCGGAACGAGGTCGGGAACCGATGCAAAAGCCATCGCTCAAGATTCTGCTGGCCGGCCCGCGCGGCTTCTGCGCGGGCGTCGACCGCGCGATCAAGATCGTCGAGCTGGCACTCGAGAAATACGGTGCGCCGGTCTATGTCCGCCACGAGATCGTCCACAACCGCTTCGTGGTCGAGGCGCTGGAGGAAAAAGGCGCGGTCTTCGTGGAAGAGCTGGAAGAAGTTCCGAACGGCGTTCCGGTCGTATTCAGCGCCCACGGCGTCGCCAGGGCGGTGTTCTCGGAGGCGAACGAGCGCGAGCTGTTCTATCTCGATGCCACCTGCCCGCTGGTCACCAAGGTCCACGTCGATGCGCGCCGCCACGAGATCGAGGGCCGCCAGGTCATCCTGATCGGCCACGCGGGCCATCCGGAGGTGATCGGCACGATGGGCCAGCTTCCCGAGGGCAGGATGATTCTCGTCGAAACCGCGGAGCAGGCGCGAACCGTCGAGGTCGCGGATCCGGAACGGCTTTCCTACGTCACCCAGACCACGCTCTCGGTCGACGAGACCGAATCGATCGTCGAGGTCCTGAAGCAGCGCTTCCCCGCCATCGAGCCGCCGCGCAAGGAGGACATCTGTTACGCGACCACCAACCGCCAGGCGGCGGTCAAGGCGATCGCGAGGCGCTGCGACGCGCTGGCCGTGATCGGCGCGCCCTACTCGTCCAACTCCAGGCGCCTCGCCGAGGTGGCCAGGGACGCGGGTTGCGACAAGGCGGTGCTGATCCAGCGCGCGCGCGAAATCGATCCGGACTGGCTGAACGGCGTCGGCACGCTCGGCCTGACCGCCGGCGCGTCCGCGCCCGAAATTCTGGTTCAGGAGCTGATCGATCGTTGCCGGACGCTGTTCGACGTGACGGTCGAAGAGGTTTCGCTGATCGAGGAGTCGGTCGAGTTCAGCCTGCCGCGGGCGCTTACGGCCTGACCCGGACGCCGACCCCGAAATGGCGGTCTACACGGACGTCCCGGACGACGCGCTCAACGCGTTCGTCGGCGCATACGACATCGGCGGCGTGCTTGCCTGCAAGGGTATCGCCGAAGGGATCGAAAACTCGAACTACCTGCTGCACACCGAGCGGGGCACGTTCATCCTCACCCTCTACGAACGCCGGGTCGCGCCGGAAGACCTGCCCTTCTTTCTCGGATTGATGGAGCACCTGGCCGCGCGCGGCATCGCCTGCCCCACGCCGGTGCCGGGCCGCGACGGCGAGGCGTTGCGCGAGCTCTGCGGGCGTCCCGCCGCCATCGTCACCTTCCTGAACGGAATGTGCGCGCGGAGGCCCGGCGCGGAGCATTGCGCCGCGCTGGGCCGCGCGACCGCCGAAATGCACCGCGCGGGAGAGGATTTCTCCCTCGGACGGGAGAACGCGCTGGGCCTGCCGGGCTGGCGGCCCTTGTTCGCGACATGCCGCGACTCGGCCGACGGGATAGCCCCGGGCATAAGCCGCGAGATCGAGGACGAGCTGGATTTTCTCGATGCGCACTGGCCCGGGGACGCCGCCGGCGGCGTGATCCATGCCGACCTCTTCCCGGATAACGTCTTCTTCCTCGGCGACCGGCTGTCGGGGATCATCGACTTCTATTTCGCCTGCAACGACCTCTACGCCTACGAGCTCGCGATCTGCCTCAACGCCTGGTGTTTCGAGGCGGATCTGAGCTTCAACGTCACCAAGGCCCGCCGGCTGATCGCGGGATACGGCTCGGTACGCGCCGTGGAGGACCGGGAAATAGCGGCCCTTCCCGTGCTCGCCCGGGGAGCGGCGCTGCGGTTTCTCCTGACCCGCCTGCACGACGCGCTCTTTCCGCCGGAAGGCGTGCTGGTGGGTCGGAAGGACCCCCTCGAATATCTCCACAAGCTGCGCTTTCACCGGCGCGTGACGGATTCCGGAGCCTACGGACTCGAAACATGACCGAGATCGACATCTTCACCGACGGCGCTTGCAGCGGGAATCCCGGCCCCGGCGGCTGGGGCGCGCTGCTGCGCTACGGCGGCACCGAAAAGGAGATGTGCGGCGGCGAGGACGCGACCACCAACAACCGAATGGAGCTGATGGCCGCGATCCAGGCGATCGAGACCCTGAAGCGCCCCTCCAGCGTGCGGCTCCATACCGACAGCACCTATCTGAGGGACGGGATCACGCGCTGGATCGGCGGCTGGAAGGCCAATGGCTGGAAGACCGCGGCGAAGAAGCCCGTCAAGAACGTCGACCTGTGGAAACGTCTCGATGCCGCCGCGGCGCGGCACGAAATCGAGTGGCGCTGGGTCAAGGGCCACGCCGGACACCCGGACAACGAGCGCGCCGACGAGCTGGCGCGAATCGGCCTCGCGCGGGCGCGCGAGGCCGGTGCGTAACGCGTACTTACGGGAATCAGAGCTGGCCGAGGATGGTGCCCGCGTCGCTCACCTCGTACCCGCCGCCCTCTTCGAGGTTTAGCTGGGTCACGGTGCCGTCCTCGACGATCATGGAGTAGCGGCGCGACCGTACCCCGAGGCCCCGGCCGACGAGATCGAGCTCGACATCGAGCGCCCTGGCGAAATCGGCGCTGCCGTCCGCCAGCATCTGTACCTTGTCGCCGACGCCCTGGTCCTTGCCCCAGGCATCCATCACGAAGACGTCGTTGACCGCCACGCAGGCGATGGCGTCGACGCCCTTGGCCTTGATCGCGTCGGCCTGCTCGACGAAGCCGGGCAGATGCTTGGCGGAGCAGGTCGGCGTGAACGCCCCGGGAACCGCGAAGAGAACGACCTTCTTGCCGGAGAACAGCTCGCCGGTGTCGACCGCCGCCGGACCCTCCGCGCCCATCGCCGTCAGGGTTGCGGAAGGAATCTTGTCGCCGACCTGGATTGTCATGTCATGCCCCTCGCTGGTGTTTCGATCCGGGTGACATAGGCGATGGGCGCGCGCTTGTCACCCCGGCCGAACGCTCTTTTTCGGCTCAGCGTTCGGCGATCCGGGGCGGCCCGCCGGCGGCCCGGTCCATGGCTTCGAGCACCGCCGTTTCGGTTAGGAGTTCGGGCAGCGGCTCGCCGTTCGGCCGCGCCGGTCCGTAGACCGCGTTGAACGGTATCCCGAACCGGCCGAAGGACTTGAGATAGGCACCGATCTCGTCGCTCGGCCGGGTCCAGTCAGCGACCATCGCCACCACCCCGTCGCCCGCCAACCGGCCCCGCACGGTTTCGTTGTTGAGAACCAGCGCCTTGTTGACCTGGCAGGTTATGCACCAGTCGGCGGTGACGTCGACAAACACGACGGCGCCGGACGCCACGGCGGACGCTATGGCCTGGCGATCGAAGGGCTTCCAGTGGGCGGGGACAGAAACGGTTGCGCCGCCCGGCCCCGGGCCGGACCAGATCGCGATCGCGAGCGCCGCCGCGCCCGCGATTCCGGCAAGGCCGCGCCCGAGCCGCGGCGTCCGTTCGACCCCCGGGCGCGCCAGAACGAGCCCGAGGAGCAGCGCCGCCAGAGCCGCGGCGACCGCGACGGCGGACCGGGTGCCGAGCTGGACCGCCAGTACCGTCACCAGCCAGATGGCGGTCCCCAGCAGCAAGATCCCGAGACCGCGCCGGAGCGTCGCCATCCACGGCCCCGGACGCGGCATCCGGGTCGCGATGCCCGGGAAGGCGGCGCCCGCCAGATAGGGCAGGGCCAGACCGATCCCGAGGCACAGGAACACGGCATAGATTTCCGCGCTGCCGCGCGAGAGCGCGAAGCTGACCGCCGTGCCGAGGAACGGAGCCGAGCATGGGGTCGCCAGCAGGGTCGCGAAGACACCGGTCAGGAAATGGCCCGGCACCCCCTTGTTCCGCTGGCCGCCCGCCGCGGCGGCCATGTCGGACACCCTCCCCGGAAGGCGGATCTCGAACAGGCCGAAGAGATTGGCCGAAAAGAGCGTGACCACGATCGCCATGAAGACGAGGAAGACGGGCTGCTGGAACTGGACCCCCCAGCCGACGGACTCGCCGGCGAGACGGAGCCCGGCAACACCGGTGGCAAGCACGAGGAAGGAGACGAGTATGCCCGCCGCGGAAGCGAGGAAACCGGTCCGTACCTCGCGCCGGTCGCCCCCGCCGTGTCCCATGGCGGAAACCAGCTTCAGCGAGAGAACCGGGAGCACGCAGGGCATCAGGTTGAGGATCAGCCCGCCCGCCACCGCGAGCAGGAGGACCAGCCAGAGCGCCCTCTCGGAAACCGGCGCGGCGGCCGGAGAGGCGGTTTGCGCGGCGGTGGGCGTCAGCGCCTGTTCGGATGCGCGGACGCCGTCGACCACGGTAAGGATCATCTCCCGCCCGGCCAGGCTGCCGCCGCCCTTTGGCGGCGCGAGCGCCGCGATGCGGGCGAACGCGGTCTTGCCGTCCGGATCGATCCGGTAATCGGGCGGGCCGAACCCCCAGCCTTCCGGCCCCTCCACGTAGATGTCGGGTCGCGACAGCGGCGCGTCCGCCGCGATCGTGAGCTCCAGCGCCCGGGTTACGTCCCCGCCCACCGCGGACAGGGACGCGACGCGGATCGGAAGATCGGGGCCGCTCCGCGGGACGAGCGCGGCGAACCGCTCGATCAACGCGGTTTCGACCGACGAGGTCGCCGCCCCTCGCGGAAGCCGAAGCGCGAGGTCCGCGACATAGGGAACGCAAACGTCGTCGCAGGTGAGGTAGGGAATTTTGGCCTGGATCAGGAGCGGGCTGCCGGGCTCGACCAGCGTCGCGTCCACCGGAAGAACGACCTCGTCGCCGTAACCGAGCGTCTCGAGGCCGATCACCGAAAAACGCTCCGGCGCCGGCCAGGAGAGCGCGGCCTTGTCGAGATTCTCCGAGCCCGACCAGTCCGGTTGCGGCGGGAACCCGGCATCGCCCGGCGAACGCCAGTAGATCTTCCAGCGCTCGTTCATCCGGAAATGGATGCCGAGCCGCAGCGTTCGATCGTCGCCGACGGCGTTCGACGCGGCGATCAGGCGCACCGCCCCGTGCTCGTTGGTCCACCACTGGGACGCCGCCGCGCGCGCTTCGCCCGGCCATGCGGCGGACAGCGCCAGCGCGGCGAGACCGAGGAAAACGGCCATTGCGGATGTCACGTTGCGAATCACGTCGGTTGCACCAATATCGCTCTTGCCGATCCTGGGCTATACTTCGAATCGAGGCCGATGTGGCCAGCGTACCGGGAATATAGATCGGCGATGCGCATCGAAAATTCAAATCGTCGTGCGCGCCGCGACCTTCCGAACCGGTTTCGCTCCGCCCTTCGGCCCTGTCGGGAGGACATGGCATGAGTGCCGGGGACGACAGCGAAGGTTATCTGACGGGTCAGCTTCTGGTGGCGATGCCCCAGATGGAGGACTCGCGCTTCGTCAGGTCGGTCATCTACATGTGCGCCCATACCGCCGAGGGCGCGATGGGGCTGGTGGTCAACAAGCTGATGGACAATATCAGCTTTCCGGACCTCCTCGAGCAGCTCAACCTCGCCGAGTCCGAGGCGCCGGACGGGATCAACGTCCATTTCGGCGGCCCGGTGGAGACCGGACGCGGCTTCGTCCTGCATTCTTCCGATTACGTTCAGGATGCGACGCTGGTGATCGACGAAACCGTCGCGCTGACCGCGACGATCGACATACTCAAGGAGATCGCCGTCGGAAAGGGGCCGAAACACCGCCTGCTCGCGCTCGGCTACGCCGGCTGGGGGCCGGGTCAGCTCGACGACGAGATCCAGCGCAACGGCTGGCTGTCGGTTCCCGCGGACGACGGCCTCATCTTCGGCGAGGGGCTCGACGACCGCTGGGAGCGCGCGATCGCCAAGCTCGGCATCGACGCCGGCATGCTGTCGGGCGCCGCCGGCCGCGCCTGAGCCGGCGAGGCTCTGGAGCCTGTCCGTTTCGGTTGGAGGCGCTTCACCCGCTTTCTTCCGTCATGGTCGGCCTTCGCCGAGCATGACGGTGAGGAGACAAGCGCAAAAACGGTTTTGTCCAAAACGGATAGGCCCTAAGACAGCGCCGCGGCGATCTCCTCGTAGTCGGGTATCGCGGCCTCGGGCCCGAGGATCGCGACCGTCGGCCGGCCGGCCCGCAGGCGCCCCGAAATGCGGGCGACCGAATCCCGGTCGACCGCGTCCACCGCTTCGGCGACCTCCTCGATCGGCAGCACCCGGCCGAAGATCAGCGTGTGGCGCGCGATCTGCTCCGACCGCGCCGCGGTGCTTTCGAGCGACATCAGGATTCCGGCCTTGAGCTGGGCCTTGGCGCGCCGCAGTTCCGCCTCCGCGATGTCGTCGGCGATCGTCGCCAGATTGGCGCAGATGCGCTCCACCACCTCGGTCGCGCTCTCCGCTCCGGTGCCCGCGTAGACCCCGAACAGCCCGCTGTCGGCGTAGCTCGAATTGAAGCTGTAGATCGAATAGACCAGCCCCCGTTCCTCGCGGATGTCCTGGAACAGGCGCGAGGAGAGGCCGCCGCCCAGCGCCGCCGAAAACACCGCCAGAGCGTAGTAGTCGGGATCGCGGTGGGGGATGCCTTCCAGGCCAACGACCAGATGCAGCTGCTCCTGCGCCCGGACGTCCCGGCTGTCCCCGCCGGCATAGACGGCGGGCTCGGGCGCGAATCCCGCCGTGCCCTCCATGGAGAAAAAGGCCTCCCCGGCGCGGCGGACGAAATCGTCGTGGTCGACCTTTCCCGCCGCCGCGACGACGATCCGGCCGGCCGTGTAGTGGCGGGCGATATAGTCGACCAGCGCCCCGCGCTCGATGGCGGCCACCAGCTGCGGCGTGCCGAGCGTCGGGCGGCCGACGGGCTGGTCGGGAAAGGCGGTCTCCTGAAACCGGTCGAACACGACGTCTTCCGGCGTGTCGTTGCTCTGGCCGATCTCGCGCAGAATGACCGCGCGCTCGCGTTCGAGCTCGTCGCCGTCGAGCGCCGCGTGCTGCAGGATGTCGGCGACGATGTCGAGCGCGAGCCCCTCGTCGCCGGCAAGGACGGTCGCGTGGAAGGCGGTGAACTCGCGCGAGGTGTAGGCGTTCAGGTGCCCGCCGACCGACTCGATCTCTTCGGCGATCGTCCGGGCCGAACGCCGGCGGGTGCCCTTGAAAGCCATGTGCTCGACCAGGTGCGCGATACCGTTTACCTCGGCGCGTTCGTGCCGGGTGCCGACATCGATCCACGCGCCGAGCGAGACGGTTTCCACCGTCGCCATGCGGTGGGTGACGACCCGGAGCCCGCTCGCGAGCCGCGTCGAACGGACGCTCATGCGGCCCCCCTCAGGCCGATCCGGTCGCGCACGAAGGCCATGATGGGCGCGGCGTCGTTGGCGAAGGTCTCGACGCGTTCGGGGAGCGTCATCAGCGACTCGAGACGGGCGGGCAGGTTCGGCCGCGTGCCCGTCGCCGCCTCCACCGCGTCGGGGAACTTCGCCGGGTGGGCGGTCGCCAGGGCGATCAGCGGAATACCCGGGTCGCGTCTTTGCGCCTGCCCCACCCCGTATCCGACGGCTGTGTGAGGATCGAGCATGACGCGCGAGCGCTCGAAGACCTCCGCCACGGTCCGGCGGGTCTCGTCGTCGTCGCGCCGGCCGGCCGCGAACAGGCCGCGCATGCCGGCCATCGTCACCGCCGCGACGGTCATCCGCCCGGACTGGCGGAAGCGCTCCATCGCCCGGCGCACCGCGGCGGGATCGCGGCGCACATAGTCGTAGAGCAGGCGTTCGAAATTGCTCGACACCTGGATGTCCATGCTGGGGCTTATGGTCGGCACCACGTCGCCGATCTCCATCGCGCCGGTCTCGAGGAAGCGGGCGAGAATGTCGTTGCGGTTGGTCGCGACGATCAGCTGGTCGACCGTCAGGCCCATGCAGCGCGCGACATAGGCGGCGAACACGTTGCCGAAATTCCCCGTGGGTACCGAGAACGCGACGGGCCTGCGGGGAGCGCCGAGCGCGACCCCGGCGGTGACGTAATAGACCGCCTGCGCGGCGATCCGCGCCCAGTTGATCGAGTTGACGGCGGTCAGCCGGCACTCGGCGCGGAACCGGACGTCGCCGAACATCGCCTTGACCAGCGCCTGGCAGTCGTCGAACGTCCCTTCCACGGCGATATTGTGGACGTTTGCGGCATCGACGGTGGTCATCTGGCGGCGCTGGACCTCGGACACCCGGCCCCTGGGGTGCAGCACGAAGATCTCCATGCCGGCCCGGCCGCGGCAGGCTTCGATGGCCGCCGAACCCGTGTCGCCGGAGGTGGCCGCGACGACGGTCACCTTTTCGCCGCGCTTCGCGAGCACGTGGTCGAACAGGCGGCCGACGAGTTGAAGGGCGTAGTCCTTGAAGGCCAGCGTCGGCCCGTGGAACAGCTCCAGAAGCCAGCTATTGGTGTCCAGCTGCACCAGCGGCGCGACGGCGGGGTGTTCGAAACCGGCATAGGCCTCGGATGCGATCCCGGCGAGCGTCGCTTCGTCGATCCCGGGCGCGGCGAACGGGGCGATGACGCGGGCCGCGACCTCGTGATAGGGGAGCGCCGAGAACCCGGCCAGCGTCCCGGCGTCGAATTGGGGCCAGGCCTCGGGCAAGTAGAGGCCGCCGTCCGGGGCGAGCCCGCTCAACAGCACGTCCTCGAACTCGATGGGCGGCGCTTCGCCCCGCGTACTCAGGTATTTCACCCGCGGTCCCCCAACGTCGACGATGGCATATACGCCGCTTACCGCCCCGGGACAACCGAGGCCCCCTCGTCAGCCCTGTCCGAAATTCCTATGCTCCGGCCGCGATGACCGGCCTCGACCGCAACACGCTCAACCTCGGCCTGTTCGGCGCAAACTGTTCCGGCGGGCTCGCCACGTCGACCTTCCCGGACCGCTGGGAAGCGACCTGGGAAAACAATCTCGCGCTCGCCCGCATGGCGGACGATGCCGGCATGGACTTCATGCTTCCGCTCGGACGCTGGATCGGTTACGGCGGCGAGACCAACCACAACGGCTCGAATTTCGAGACGCTGACCTGGGCCGCCGGCATCCTCGCCGCCACCAGGCGCATCATGGCGTTCGGCACGCTGCACGTGACGCTGATCAATCCCGTCTTCGCCGCCAAGCAGATGGTCACCTGCCACCATATCGGCGGCGGGAGGTTCGGGCTCAACATCGTCTGCGGCTGGTACCAGAAGGAGTTCGACATGCTGGGCGTCGACCTCGGCGCCCATGACCGCCGCTACGATCTCGGCCAGGAATGGCTCGACATCGTCAACCGGGTGTGGACCGAGGACGAGCCGTTCGATTTCGACGGCGAGTTCTTCACCCTCAGGTCGACGGTGCTCGAACCCAAGCCCCTCGACCGGCGCCGCCCGATGCTGGTCTCGGCCGCGATGTCGCCCACCGGGCGCGCGTTTGCGCTCAGAAATGCCGACATGCTGTTCACCGTGGTCTGGGATATTGACGACTTGCCGGCCCAGGCGGCGGAAATCCGGAACGAAGCCGGCGCGCGGGGCCGCGAAGTGGGCATTTTCACCAACGCCTATGTCGTCTGCCGCCCGACGCAGAAGGACGCCGACGAATACCACCATCACTACGCCGTCGAGCATCGCGACGCCGAAGCGGTCGAGACCATGGTCGTCGAGCGGGGCTGGGACAGGCCGGGCATCCCGGAGGAACGCCGTCAACTGTTCCGCCTGCGCGCCGCCGGCGGGAACAGCGGCTTTCCCATCGTGGGCGATCCGGACCGTGTCGCGGAAACCATGCGCCGGCTGTCGGACGGCGGCGTGACCGCGCTCGCGCTGGGTTTCCCCAACTATCTCAAGCATTTCCCCTATTTCCGCGACGAGGTCCTGCCGCGGCTGGAGCGGATGGGACTCAGGACGCCCGCCGCGCGCGGCTGACGGCCACGCCGGCGGCAAGACGGACCCCGCGGGGCGCAGCCATCCAGATGCAGAAGATCGAGACCAGCGCCAGCGCCACGCAGAGCGTGAAGGCGGGCCCATAGCTGCCGGCGCGGTCGAATATCACTCCGGTGACCCACGGCCCCGCTCCGGCGCCCAGATTGCCGCCGATGCTGACGAAGCCGAACACCACGGCAAAGCGCGGCCCGGAATAGATGTCGGCGACGATGGTGCCGTAGAGCGCGCCGAGCCCGTAGCCGAACAGGCCCTGGCAGGCGACGATCGCGTAAACCACGGCCGGCGACGGCACGCTGGGCAGCACGAGCAGCAGGACATAGCACAGCGCGAATCCGGAAAGCGCGATCGTCCAGGCCCACTCCCGCCCGATGCGGTCGGACAGCCCGCCCACCCCGACCTGCCCGAAAATTCCGCAAAACCCGACCAGCCCCAGCGCGAGCGCGGCGAAGTCGGGCGAGAAACCGACATCCAGCAGGTATTTGGTCTGGTGCACCTGAACCGCATACCAGGCGAACAGCCCGGTGAAAAAGCCGAGAGTCACCCACCAGAAACGGGAGGTCCGCAGCGCGCGGGCGAGCGTCCAGTCGGTCTCCGTCCATCGCCGGTCGACCACGGTGTCGGGCGGCGCGGCGCGGCGCGCGCCGGGTTGCCTGTTGTCGCCGTCCGGCTCGAGACCCACCGAAGCGGGGTCCTTGCGCTGGGCAATCACGTTGAGCGGCACGATCACCGCGACCAGGAGCACGGCGAGCGACAGGCAGGCATCGCGCCAGCCCTCGGTTTCGATGACCCCCTGCAGCCAGGGAAGAAGGATGATCGCCCCGACGCCGACGCCGGAGAACGCGACCCCCGTCGCCAGCCCGCGGCGGCGCACGAACCAGTTCGGCAGGAACATCGAGTGGCCGGCATAGCTCATCGAGACCGCGAAGCTCACGGTCATGACGCCGAGGGTGAGATAGAACTCGACCGGCGTCGTCGCCATGGTGGCGCAGACGAGGCCGGTCGCGGTAATCGCGGCGCCCGTCGGGATCATCACCCGCGGCCCGAAGCGGGTCATCACGAAGCCGAGCGTCGGCACCAGCATGACCGACGCGGCGAATCCGACCGAGAACGCCGCCGCCGTCACGCCGCGCTCCCAGCCGAACTCGTCGAGGATCGGCGGGAACAGGAGCGAGAACGAGGTCCGGGCGCTGACCCCGACCGACATGGTGACGAAAGCGATCCCGACCACCGCCCAGCCGTAATAGAACGGCAGCCGCGCGGCGATCGAACGGCCGTTCATTCAGGCCCCGGCGGGAGCGAGCGCCGGGCCGCCGCTCCGGTTCTCGCGGATCAGGATGGACAGGAAGGCGGCCACCAGCGCGAAGCCGAACGACACGATCCAGACCCAGTCGTAACGCGCGAAGACTTCGAACAGATAGCCGCCGAGGAAAGAGCCCGCCGCCGCCCCCAGCGAGTGGGCCGCGAAGATGAGGCCCATGGCGAATCCCATGATGTGCCGCCCGATATGGCTCGCGACGAGGCTGGCGACGATCGGGAAGGTCGCGTAATCGAACATTCCGAACAGCACGGCGAAGGCGAAGAGGAGCGTCGAGCTGCCGGGAATCTGCATCAGGACGAGGAACGTGAGCGCCCGCATGAAGTATATCGAGGCGAGCAGCACGGGACGGTGGAACCGGTCCGAAAGGTGTCCGAAACAGATCATCCCGGCGAGGCTGAAGGCCGACATCACCCCGTAGGCGGTGGCGCTCTCCAGCGGCGGAAAGCCGCAGGCGACGGCATAGGGGATCAGGTGGATCTTGATCACGCCGCCGGTCGTGAAGCCGCAAATCGCGAACCCGCCGGCGAGCAGCCAGAACGTCCGCTGGCGGGAGAGGCCGGCCAGCACGGCGGGGAAACGAGGGCGCGCGCCGCGATCGGGGCCGGGGCGCGCCGGGCCGGCGGCCGGATCGCGCCGCCCGATCAGGATATTGACCGCGACGGCGGTCACGACGATGGCCGCGGCCGCGATCAGCAGGCTGGAGCGCCACCCGAACAGCCCGATCAGCAGGGCGAGAAGAGGCATCAGCGCTATCTGGCCGGCGGTGCTGCCCGATACCGCTATTCCCGTGGCAAGCCCCAGGCCCCGGTCGAAATAGGCCGCGACCGTGGTCGAGACCAGCGAAGGGGAAATCGCGGCGAAGCCGATGCCGCCGACGATGCCGACCGACAGCACCAGCTGCCAGGGCTCCGACATCGCCGATGCGAGCCCGATGGCGATCGCGGCGAGCGACATGCCGATGGCGTAAACCGCCCGGGGGCCGTGCCGGTCGATCGCCATCCCGGCGGCGGGCGCGACCAGCGCCATCGTGGTCAGCATGACCGCGCCGGCGGTCGAGACGAGGCCGTAGCTCCAGCCCAGATCCTCCTTGAGGTAGGGCATCAGCAACCCGATGGAATTGCGCGCCGTGATCACGATGCCGAGCATCAGGAACAGCGCGCAGACGACGATCCAACCCTTGCGGGCCGAGCGTGTCTCCATGTCGGTTGGGTGTCTTGCGGCCAAGGGACCCCCGCGCCAGGCAAGCCCCGGGTCAGCCGAGCGGCAATCCAGGGACCCCGTTACCGCCGGTTATAGGCGCTTTGACCGGGACGACGCCAGAGAGGCGGACGTCGGCACGGGTCTCACGTGTTCCAATTTGCGGTATCGTGTAGTACGAAAGTATGACTTTCAAACTCATGTCCCACGAGGCTCGCCATGCCGTTGGTCACCGTAAAGCCGAAGTTCCAGGTCACCATTCCCGCGAAACTCCGGAAGGGACTCGATTTGCGGGAGGGCGACCTCATGGAGGCGACCCTCGTCGGAGACGGTATCCTCTTGCGCCCCAAGGAAGTCGTGGACCGCGGCGCGGCAGCCGACCGGATCGCATCCGTTCTGGCGCGGACCGAGCCTTCGCCGGACGATGCCGGTCGCTCCGAGGACGAAATCCTGGAAGAGATTCTCGCCGACATCGCCGAAGCCCGCAGGGCGCGTCGTACACGCACGGATCGCCGCCCTCCCCCAACCCCTCCCGCAAGCGGGAGGGGAGAAGATAAGGTGTAGCGGCGCCGCGTGAATCCCCCTCTCGCCCGCGGGGGGAGAGGCCCGGGGGCACCTCCGAATGCTATTCGGGATCGAATTTATGCCAGCGGCGCATGCGGCCGAAGCCTTTGTCATCCGTTCCCACCCGGAACCCGGCCGATCACCGCGCGGCGAGATCCGCGCCGGCGCGAGCGACAATTACACCGCAGTCCTTCTCTTGCCGACCGATTGCAAAGAGGCTTTGTGCCGGGCTTGATAGCCGTAGGCCATTGGCCTATATGCAATCGGATGGAGTTCGAATGGGACGAGGCCAAGAACAGTGCCTGTTTCGAGCGCCGCGGCTTCGACTTCGCCTATGCAGTCCGGGCCTTCCTCGATCCGCACCGGATCGTCTCGCAGGATCGCCGGCGGGACTATGGCGAGGATCGCTACCGGCTGATCGGCGCGGTCGACGGGCGCACCTATGTCGTCGTTTACACGCTGCGGGGTTCGGCCGTCCGCATCATTTCCGCCCGCAAGGCCAATGGCAAGGAGGTCGCGGACTATGAGCACAACGCGCATCAGGATTGATCCCGACGATCCGTCCACCCTGCCCGAGGGGCGGATCGACCCCGCCAGGGTGGACGCCACCACCGAGGCGGAGATCGCGGCGCAGGAGCGGGAGGACGAGGAAGAGGCCATGCAGGACATGGCGCGGTATGCCCGCCGGGTCCGGCGGCGGCTCGGGCTCTCCCAGACCGAGCTGGCGCGGCGCATCGACGTCCCGCGCGAGACGATCCGCAACTGGGAGCAGGGCAAGCGCTGCCCGACCGGGGCGGCGCGCGCGCTGTTGCGGGTGCTCGACAAGGCGCCGGAAACCGCGCTCCGCGTGCTGACCTGAAAGGCTTGCGGCGAGGCTTTACGACGGGCACTTCTCCGGTCGCGGGACGGCTCGGCGATGCTCGCGCTCTGTCCCCCGCCCCCCTACTCCGCCGCCTCGCTCGCGTCCTCCCGGGCGGGGCCGATCGAGGCGGCGAGGTCGTAGCGGGCGAGCATCTCGTCGACGAGGCCGGTCGCCGCCTGCCAGTCGTATGTGCGGTAGGCGTGATTGCGGGTGACGAACTGCGCGCCGGCATAGAACATCTCGTACTGGGCGTGGCGCGAGGCGAACTCGGAGCCGATCGCGTCCCAGGCGAGCTTCAGGAACTTCACTCGCGATTCCGGATCCGACACCGGCGATTGCTGGGTGCGCCCGATATAGTCGGCAAGCGCCGGGTTGGCGAAGTCCCGCGCCGAGGACGGCAGCATGATCAGCGCGCCGCCGGCGAGCTCGCGGAGCTTGGTGATGAAGTTGGGATAAAGCTCCTGCGTCAGCACCTGCGAGGTGTACATCAGGTTGCGGTCGGGCACGTAATAGCCGTGATATTCGCCGCCGCCCGCCTCCATGCCGTAGACCAGCCCCTTGACCATCGCGGTCTGCGCGGCGAGGTGGCCGAGCTGCTCGCGCACCGAGGGAATCGTCGCGGTGCCGATGGTCTCGGTAATCTTGTGCGCGACGCCGACGAGGAACTGCATCTTGACCATCAGGCGGGTCTGCGCCTGGTAGTTCTGCATGTAATGCGCGTAGGTGTCGGAAAACTGGGCCCGCGCCATGTCGGTGTCGCGATAGACGAACACCCGCTCCCAGGGGACCTTCACGTCGTCGAAATAGATCAGTGCGTCGTTCTCGTCGAAATGGGTCGACAGCGGATAGTCGTACTCGGTCGTCACCGAGCCCTCGTAGGAGCGCCGGGACATCACCTTGACGCCCTTTTGCGCCATCGGAACCGCGAAGGAGATGGCGTATTTCTCCTCGCCGGGCTTGAGCGGCTGGATGTTCGCGCAGAGCACCTCGTTCGCCATGATCGAACCGGTGCCGAGCATCTTCGCGCCGCGCACCGTGATGCCTTCGGAATCCTCGTCGACCACGCCGCAGGTGAGGAACTCGTCGCCCTGCTCGCCGGTATCCTTCGACCGGTCGGCCTGCGGGTTGATGATGACGTAGGTCATGTAGATGTCGTTGTCCCGCGCCCAGGCGTAGTAGTCGAGCAGCGCCCGGGCGCGCTCCTCGCTGTGCCGGCGGAACAAATGGATGCCCATCACCTGCCCGGCCATCGAGGACGCGATGTGGTCGGGCGACCGGCCGAGCCAGCCCCCCGAGAGCCGCATCCAGGCGACGATCGCCTTCCGGCGCTGCACCAGCTCTTCGTACGATTTGGTGAGCTGCCAGGCGCGGTTGACCCGTTCGCCGCTGGTCGGCGACTCGAAGGTCATCAGCTCGAGGTTTTCGGGGCGGCACTGGAAATCGTAGAGCGCGCAAGCGGAGGCGACCGCGTTCCGGTAGGCCGGATGAACGGTCACGTCGCCGACGCGGACGCCGTCGAGATAGACCTCGCGCCCGTCCCTCAGGCTCTCCCTGTGCTTGGCTCCGTCCTTCGGCATCCGGGCACCCTCTCCTCTCGAACGGCGCGCATCATACCAAGATTTCCCGAAGTTGCAGCGCGGAGGGCGGATACCTATGGTGCCGCCGGCCGCGAGCGCGGGGAGGAGAAATCGCGATGGAGCATGTCGAAGGGGGCTTTCCGGAGCCGGGCGCGCGATACCTCGAACCCACCTGGTATTTCGATTACGACACGCCCGCCGTGCGGGATTTCGCGCTTGCCAAGACCGCCGGCGCCGACACGCCCGTCGCCAGGGCGGTGGCGCTGTTCTACGCGATCCGCGACGAGATCCGTTACGACCCCTACACGATTTCCGACGACCGCGCGGACTACCGGGCGAGCCGCGTGCTCGAGGCGGGAGCGGCCTTCTGCGTGCCGAAGGGCAACCTCCTCGTCGCCTGCGCGCGGTCGCTCGGCATTCCTGCCGGGCTCGGGCTCTCCGACGTCACCAACCATCTCTGCACCGAGCGCCTGCTGAAGCTGATGGGCGGCAGCAACCTGTTCATCCACCACGGCTATGCGGTGCTCCATCTCGACGGGCGCTGGATCAAGGCGGCGGCGACCTTCAACCTGGGACTCTGCGAGAAGTTCGACGTGCTGCCGACCGAGTTCGACGGCACGGAACACGCGCTGTTCCAGGAGTTCGACAGCCGGGGCCGGCGGCACATGGAATACATCAGGGACCACGGCGTCTGGTCCGATTTCGACTTCGACCGCGTGATCGGGGATTTCCGCGATCTCTACCCCGATACGCTGTTCGAGGATTGCGCCGCCGAGCGGGCGAAGAACGCGGCGCGCAAGGCGGCCCGCTTCGAGGACGAGCGGCCGGTCGTGTGACCTCCGAAGAGGCCGCCGCGGCGCTCCTGGGCGAGGCGCGTCTAAGACGCACACCCGTAGACCCGCTGCCCGAATCCGTCCGGCCGGCGGACGATTCGAGCGGCTACCGCATCCAGCGGGCGCTGCGCGCCTGGTTCGCCGAACGGGGCGATGGACCGCCAGCGGGCTACAAGCTCGGCTGCACCACGCCCGTCATGCGGGAGATGCTCGGCGTCGCCGCGCCGGTCTATGGCGGGGTGCGCGGGGCCGACGTCCATCGAAGCGGGGCGTCCCTGCCGTCGCCGCGCTTCCACGCGCCCGGCATCGAGTGCGAGATCGCGGTCCGTCTCGGCGGCGACCTCGACGCCCGCGGCCGGCCGCCCGCGCGCGAGGAAACGGCGGCGGCCATCGCGGAGGTCATGCCGGCGATCGAGATCGTGGACAACCGCTATGGCGACTGGTCGGCGCTCGGCACCCCGACGCTGATCGCCGACGATTTCTTCCAGGCGGCCTGCATTCTGGGACCTCCCGCGCGGGAATGCGACCCGATGGGGCTCGACGGGGTGGCGGGCCGGACCCTGATCGACGGCGCCGAGACCGGCCGGGGCCGGGGCGCGGACGTGCTCGGCCATCCGCTGGACGCCGTCGCCTGGCTCGCCGGCGCGCTTGGCCGGAGCGGCGCGATCCTCCCGGCGGGCGCGCTGGTCATGACGGGGTCTCTCGTGAAGACGGTGTGGCTGACAGGCTCTCCCGCCTCGGCGCGCGTCGAGATCGACGGGCTGGGAACGGCTGAAGTCATGCTGGACTAGAGTCTGTCCGTTTCAGACGGAAGCGTCTTTACGCTTGTCTCATCACCGTCATGGTCGGCCTTCGCCAACCATGACGGAAGAAAACGGATACGCACCCGCTCTGGCACTCGGGAGCTGCGCTCAAGTCCCCCGAACCCCGCGCTACGTCACTTGACGAACAGCTGGACGACCGCGATCGCGAGCATGGCTCCGCCCGCGATCGCACCCATGGCGCTAAGCAGTATCCACGCCCTGAGGTTGAGCAAATCCTCCCGGGTGGCGGCATGCTCCATGAAGGACTCTATCCTCGCCAGCCGCTGCCCAAAGGCGTCCTCAGGATTGCGGGCGTCGATCGTCACGAT
>JAJEHI010000016.1 GCA_022823775.1 Defluviicoccus sp.
CGCCGCCGGCACCCCCGCCCGTCCCGCCGCGTGCGTCGCCGGCGCTGGAGCCGGGCGGTGCCGCCGGCGTCGACGGCCACGCCGCGTCCCGGCTGAGGCGCGGACAGACCCGGCCCGAGGCCCGGATCGACCTGCACGGCCACACCCTCGAACAGGCGCACCGGGCGCTCGCCGGCTTCATCGAGCGCGCGGCGCGGGACGGGCGGCGCTGCGTGCTGGTGATCACCGGCAAGGGCGGCGTGGGCCGGACCGGCGGCACCATCCGGAGCGAGTTCCCCCGCTGGCTCAACCAGCCCCGGCTGAGGCCCCGTATCCTCGCCTTCGCCGAGGCCCAGCCCAAAGATGGCGGCGCCGGCGCCTTCTACGTGCTCCTGAGGAAGCGTCGCGACCGGGAGTGAGGGCGCCCGATGTTTCACGTGAAACAAAGGACAGCATGGTTGACCTATGTTTCACGTGAAACATTGTCCCGATATGGGACTGTTTTTTGCGTCCCCGGGGGACGCAACCGCTCTCCCGTTCGCGCCGGCCGGGCGGCGCGCGGGGCGGTAGCGACCGCGAATCTCCCCGCCGCGCCAGCGCGTTGGCGGGGATTGCTGCCGGACCGGTTCGGCAAACCGGCGCGAGCGCCCCGCCGGCGGGGCCGGGTTGCCCGTCTGTCAACTGTGGTTAACATAGGACCCGCCATGACCGACCCGCACATTCCCCGGAACGATCGCCTCTACCTGGAAGCGTGCGCGGCGGGAGACCCGGGCGACGGCAGCCTGATCCGCGCCGGCCTCAACGAAATCGCCCGGGCGGGCAACATGAGCCGGCTGGCGCGCGATGCCGGGCTGAGCCGGGAGGGGCTCTACAAGGCCCTGTCGGAGAACGGCAACCCGAGTTTCGCCACGGTGATGCAGATCGCCCGGGCGCTGGGACTGCAACTGCGGATCACGATGTAGCGCGGACCGGCGGCGTTCTCCGGACGTCCCTGCCCTCCCCCGGCCCCTCCCGCAAGCGGGAGGGGAGAAGGTAAGCAGGAGGAGGCGGGTGAGTCCCCTCTCCCCGCCGGGGAGAGGGTCAGGGTGAGGGGGCCTCCTAGGTTACAGATGGCCGCGATTTCGCCCGGTCGAAAACCACTCTGGAACTTCGACGGGGATCCATGCTTATAGGAGAGCCTGTTCCGGGCATGACGAGAAAAAGGCCGGGCCAAGGAGACTGTTCGGCCCGGCCGAGCCGGCAACGCCCTACAAAATATACTTCGACAGGTCCGCGTCCTTGGCGAGGTCGGCGACGCGTTCGCGGACGTAGGCGGCGTCGATGCTGACGGCCTCGCCGGACCGGTCGGTGGCGGTGAAGCTGATCTCGTCGAGCAGGCGTTCCATCACGGTCTGGAGCCGGCGCGCGCCGATATTCTCGACCGAGCGGTTCACCTCGGCGGCGACGTGGGCGATCTCGCCGATCGCGTCCTCGGCGAAGTCGAGCGCCACGTCCTCGGTCTCCATCAGGGCGACGTATTGCCGGATCAGGCTGGTCTCGGGTTCGGTGAGGATGCGGCGGAAATCCTCCTCGGTCAGCGCCTTGAGCTCGACCCTGATCGGCAGGCGGCCCTGCAGCTCGGGCAGGAGGTCTGACGGCTTGGCGAGGTGGAACGCGCCCGAGGCGACGAACAGGACGTGGTTGGTCTCGACCGTGCCGTGCTTGGTCGCGACCGTCGTCCCCTCGATCAGCGGAAGCAGGTCGCGCTGCACCCCCTCGCGGCTCACGTCGGCGCCGTAGCGGTCGGAGCGGGCGCAGATCTTGTCGATCTCGTCGAGGAAGACGATGCCGTTCTGCTCCACGCTGTCGATCGCCTCCCGCACCACCGCGTCCTCGTCGAGCAGCTTGTCGGCCTCCTCCTCGACCAGCACGCCGTGCGAGTCCGCGACCGTCATCTTGCGCGGCGTCGTGCGCCCGCCGAACGCCTTGCCGAAAATGTCGCCCAGATTGACCATCCCCATCTGGGCGCCCGGCATGCCGGGGATCTCGAAGGTCGGCAGCGACGATCCGCCTTCCGAGACTTCGACCTCGATCTCCTTGTCGTCGAGCTTGCCCTCGCGCAGCAGCACGCGGAATTTCTGCCGCGTCTCCGCGCTCGCCTTCTCCCCCACCAGCGCGTCGAGCACGCGCTCCTCGGCGGCGATCTCGGCCTTCGCCTCGACCTCCTTGCGCTGGCGCGTGCGCACCATGTGGATCGCGATCTCGACCAGGTCGCGGACGATCTGCTCCACGTCGCGCCCGACATAGCCGACCTCGGTGAACTTGGTCGCCTCGACCTTGAGGAACGGCGCCTGGGCGAGCCGCGCGAGGCGGCGCGCGATCTCGGTCTTGCCGACGCCGGTCGGGCCGATCATCAGGATGTTCTTGGGCAGCACCTCGTCGCGCAGATCGTCGTCGAGCTGCTGGCGCCGCCAGCGGTTGCGCAGCGCGATGGCGACCGCGCGCTTGGCGTCGTCCTGGCCGACGATGTAACGGTCGAGTTCGGAGACGGTCTCGCGGGGGCTGAAATTGGTCAAGGCGACGGGATGCTCTCGATGACGATGTTGTCGTTGGTGTAGATGCAGATGCCGGCGGCGATCCCCATCGCCTTGCGCGCGACCGCCTCGGCGTCGAGGCCCTCGACGTCAACCAGGGCGCGCGCGGCGGCGAGCGCGTAGGCGCCGCCGGAGCCGATGCCGATCACCCCGTCGTCCGGCTCCAGCACGTCGCCGGTGCCCGACAGGATGAGCGAGGACCGCGCGTCCGCCACCGCCATCATCGCTTCCAGCCGCCGCAGATAGCGGTCGGTGCGCCAGTCCTTGGCGAGCTCGACGCAGGCCCGCATGAGCTGGCCCGGATGCTGCTCCAGCTTGCCCTCCAGCCGCTCGAACAGGGTGAACGCGTCGGCCGTCGCGCCGGCGAACCCGCCGATCACCGACCCGCCGCCGAGCCGGCGCACCTTGCGCGCGCCCGACTTGATCACCGTGTTGCCGAGGCTGACCTGGCCGTCGCCGGCGATGACCGTGGTCCCGCCCTTGCGAACGGAAAGGATCGTCGTGCCGTCGAGCGCGTAGCGGTCCCGGGTATCCGTCACGCGCGGCCCGGCCCCGAATTCAGTCGGTATCCCATCGCCGCCCACAATGTGGGGCCGGGCCGGTCGAGGTCAAGGCCGGGGGTGGGGGCGGTATCACGTGATACCAGGCCGTTTGCGGGTCACTTAAAGAGGTCGGCGTGGGTGCCCGCGCGGACGAATATGACGGTGCCGCTCGGGCCGGCCGTTTCGTCGAGCCGGTAGATCAGCAGAAAGTCTCCGCCGACATGACATTCCCGGTGTTTCGACCACTCGCCTTTCAGGGAGTGATCCCGCCATTCCGGTCCGACCGGCGCATCGTTTCCCACCAGGAGAAGCATGATCTTCTTCAGGCGCGCCATGTCGTAGCGCCCGGAGCGCGACAGTCGCCCCCAATCCTTGACGAAGGACCTGGTAATTTCGACCTGGCGCGGCAGGCCGGCCCGTTTACCGGCGGCCGGTCTTCTCAAGATCCGCGAACATCTCGTCGGCCGTGGCAAAGCGCGTCTTGCCGGCGTTCAGGATTTCTTCCGCTTCGGCCATCGCCGAGCGGGTCTCCGCATTGGGTACCTTGAGTTCCAGCGGAAACGCCTGGTCGACCGCGATGCGATGGAACAACAGGCGCACCGCCTCCGAAGCCGTCAGCCCCATCGTGGAAAGCGCCTCGGTCGCCCTGCGCTTGAGGTCGTTGTCCATCCGGACATGAAGCATGGAACTTCGCTCTGTCATGTCGAGCTCCCGTATCTCATATGAGAGATAGATGAGCAGAAGATCGTCGTCAAACGCTCACTGCGGTTCATTTTCTCTCCGTTCGGAAGGGGCGAAGAGCGACTCGTACAGTTCGGGCATCTGCTTCCTTCAACGCCTGTTATCCATATTTTCTATTGATAATCGAGCTAAACTACATATAACGTCAATATGAAGCGCAGGGACATCGTCAAGAAACTCACCGACGCCGGGTTCGTGGCGGCTGAAGGGGCGAACCATAGCAGGATGATCCATCCCGACGGCCGCTGGACGGCGATCGGCCGGCACGCCGAAATCCCCACCGGCACCGTGCTATCGAGCGACAGACAGGGGTCAGGCTGCGCTCCCGAGAAAGGATACGTGATGCCTCGGAGACTTTACCCGGCGATCGTCCACACCGACGATGGCGAGACCTTCGGGGTCTCCTTCGTCGATTTTCCCGTGCACGCCGGGGGCAATTCGGTCGAGGCGGCGGTCGCGGATGCGGAGATCGCGATCGCCGAAGTCGTCGAGGATCTGCTGCGCTCCAGGGAGCCGATCCCTCCCGCGACCGCGATCTCGGATATCCCGCCGACGGCCCGGGACGGCGCCGAGCTGGTTACCCTGGTGTCCGTCCATCTGCCGGGAAAGTCCAGGGTCATCTCGATCACCCTGGACGAGGAGTTGATTGCCCGGATCGACGCGGTTGCGTCGAACCGCTCCGGGTTCCTGGCGGAAGCGGCACGGGTACGCCTGGGCGGCTGATCGCCCGGGCCGGGTGCCTTCCGTTTCCGCGATGGCCTTGCGCAGGCCGATTTGCTAAACAACCGCCTCGCGGAACGGGAGCGGTACGATGCGCACGGCCTCGCTCGCGCGGGAAACCCGCGAGACCCGCATCGAGGTGTCGGTCGATCTCGACGGCGGCGGCAGCTATGACGTCGCCACCGGGATCGGCTTTCTCGACCACATGCTGGAGCAGCTGTCGCGGCACAGCCTGATCGACCTCAGGGTGCGCGCGGACGGCGATCTGCATATCGACTTCCACCACACTACCGAAGACACCGCGCTGGCCATCGGCCAGGCGGTCTCCCGGGCGCTCGGCGACCGGGGCGGGATCGTCCGCTACGGCTCGGCCCTGATCCCGATGGACGAGACCCTGACCCGGGTGGCGATCGACATCTCGGGGCGGCCCTACCTGATCTGGAAGGTCGCCTTCAGCCGGCCCAAGCTCGGCGAGATGGACACCGAGCTGTTCAAGGAATGGTTCCAGGCGTTCGCCCAGGCTTCCGGCTCGACGCTCCATGTCGAGAACCTCTACGGCGAGAACAACCACCATATCGTCGAGTCCTGCTTCAAGGGGCTCGCCCGCGCGCTCAGGACCGCGGCTGCGGCCGATCCCCGGGCGCCCGGCGCGATCCCGTCCACCAAGGGCACGCTCGGCGGGGTCTGATGCGCATCTACGCGGCCTATCTCGATCCCGCTTCGCTGGAGCGGGACCGCGGCGTCACGATGGTGAAGGAGGGGATGTGCTGGCCCGCCTTCTTCTTCTCCTTCCTGTGGGCGGCGTGGCACGGGCTGTGGCGGGAGGCGCTCGCCCTGCTGGCGGCGGCGCTCGGGACGGTGGCGATCCTGACGGCCGCCGGCGCGGGCGGCATGACGGGTCTTCTCTGCGTTCTCGCCGTCGCCGCCTTCGTCGGCGGGGCGGCGAACGACTGGCGCGGCCGCGCGCTCGAACGCCGCGGCTGGCGGCCGGTGGCGATGGTCGCCGGGCGCAACGCGGAGGACGCCGCACGGCGGTTCTTCCAACGCGGTTCCGGGGACGTGCCCCCGCGGCCCCTCCCTTCCGAAGACCGGGCGCCCGCGTGAGTGTCGCCATCGTCGATTACGGCTCGGGCAACCTGCGCTCGGCGGCGAAGGCGTTCGAGCGCGCCGCGGCCGACGCGGCCGGCCGGCCCGGGGTGACGGTGACCGCCGATCCGGCGGCGATCGCCAAAGCGGACCGCATCGTGCTGCCGGGCGTCGGCGCCTTCGTCGACTGCATGACCGGGCTCGCGCGGCTCCCCGGCATGGTGGAGGTCCTGCACGAGCGGGTGCGCGCCGGGGTTCCGCTGCTGGGAATCTGCGTCGGCATGCAGCTCATGGCCACCGTGGGCGAGGAGCACGGCATCCACGAGGGGCTCGGCTGGGTCCCGGGGCGCGTGGTCCCGCTGCCGCCCGGCCCCGATGTCAGGATTCCCCACATGGGATGGAACGAGATCGAGACCCGCCGGGATCATCCGGTGCTCGCCGGGCTGGACGACCGGGCGCACGCCTATTTCGTTCATTCCTACACGATGGTGCCCGACGAACCGGGCGACGTGCTCGCCGTGACCGACTATGGAGGGCCGGTGACGGCGGCGGTGGGGCGGGACAACGTGCTCGGCACGCAGTTCCACCCGGAAAAGAGCCAGCGCAACGGGCTCGCGCTGATCTCCCGGTTTCTCGAGTGGCGGCCATGAACGGGACGGCGCCCGAAATCGCGGTCGAAAGGGTGGAGCGCTTTGCCGGGCGCGATCTCGCCGACCTCTGCGACGCGTCCGAGACCGCGATCCTCGAGGGCGGCGGCTTCGGCTGGCTCACCCCGCCGCCGCGCAGGATCATGGAGCGTTATTGGCGGGGCGTGCTGCTGGTGCCCGAGCGCGAGCTGTTCGTCGGCCGGCTCGGCGGCACGATCGCCGGCTCGGCCCAGCTCGTCAGGCCGCCGCGCAACAACGAAGCGCAGAGCTTCGCCGCTTCGACGACGACCCATTTCGTCGCGCCCTGGGCGCGCGGGCACGGGCTCGCGCGGATGCTCGCGCTCGCGGTCGAGGACGCGGCGCGCGAGCAGGGCTACTCCGCCCTCAACCTCGATGTCAGGGCGACCCAGGACGCGGCCATCGCGGCCTATGAATCCCTGGGCTATGTCCGCTGGGGAACCAACCCGACCTATGCCATCGCCGAGGGCAGTCTCATCGCCGGGTATTACTACACCAAGACCCTCGGCCCGCTTCCCGATCCCGAAGAGGAAGGCTCGTGATCCTCTACCCCGCCATCGACATAAAGGACGGGCTCTGCGTCCGCCTTCTCCGCGGCGAGATGTCGGAAGCCACCGTGTTCAACCACGATCCGGCCGACCAGGCGAGGGAGTTCTCGGAGACCGGGTTCGAATGGCTGCACGTGGTCGACCTCAACGGCGCCGTGGAGGGGCGGCCGGTCAACGCCGACGCGGTGGCGGCGATCCTGGATGCGGTCGAGATGCCGGTCCAGCTCGGCGGCGGCATCCGCGACCGGGCGACGCTCGACCACTGGATGGAAGCCGGCGTCGCGCGCGCGGTGCTCGGCACGGCGGCGCTCGCCGATCCCGATTTCGTGCGCGAGGCCTGCAAGAGCTATCCCGGCCGGATCGCGCTCGGCATAGACGCGCGCAGCGGCCGCGTCGCGACCGAGGGCTGGTACAAGACCTCGGACGTTAAGCCGCTCGACCTTGCCCTCGGCTTCGAGGGCGCCGGCCTGGCCGCGATCATCTATACCGACATCGGCCGCGACGGGGCGCTCGGCGGTCTCAACGTCGAGGCGACCGTGGACCTCGCCTTCGCCCTCACCACGCCGGTCATCGCGTCGGGCGGCGTCTCCTCGACCCAGGACCTGCTCGAGCTAAAGACCAACGAGCGGGCCGGGATCGAAGGCGTGATCTGCGGCCGCGCGCTCTATGACGGGCGGATCGATCCCGCCGAAGCCATCGCGATACTGTCCGGCTGAGCATGCTCAAGGCGCGCGTCATCCCCTGCCTCGACGTCAAGGACGGCCGCACCGTCAAGGGCGTCAATTTCGTCGATCTGGTCGATGCCGGCGATCCGGTGGAGCAGGCGCGTATCTACGACGGGCAGGGCGCGGACGAGCTCTGCTTCCTCGACATCGCCGCCTCGCACGAGAACCGGGACACGCTGTTCGACGTGGTCAACCGGACGGCGGAGCAGTGCTTCATGCCGCTCACCGTGGGCGGCGGGGTCCGCACGGTGGAGGATATCAGGAAGCTGCTGATCGCCGGCGCCGACAAGGTCTCGATCAACACCGCCGCCGTCCACCGCCCGGAATTCGTCGCCGAGGCGGCGCGGAAATTCGGCTCGCAATGCATCGTGGTTGCGATCGACGCCAAGGCGGCCGGTCCCGACAGGTTCGAGATCTTCACCCATGGCGGGCGCCGCGGGACCGGTATCGACGCGGTGGAATGGGCGCGGCGCATGACCGGGAACGGCGCGGGCGAGATCCTGCTGACCTCGATGGACCGCGACGGCACCGGGGAGGGGTTCGACATCGATCTCACCCGGCGGATCGCCGACGCCGTGCCGGTGCCGGTGATCGCCTCGGGGGGCGTCGGCACGCTCGACCACCTGGTCGCGGGCGTGCGGGAGGGCGGCGCGACGGGCGTCCTCGCCGCCTCGATCTTCCACTTCGGCACCCACACCATCGCCGACGCCAAGGCCCACATGGCGCGCGCCGGGGTGCCGGTGCGTCCGTGACCCCGGGTCGCCGATCTGCTATTGCACCGCCCATGGCGAAAACCGACGACAGCACGGTCCTCGAGCGGCTCTACGCGGCGATCGAGGCGCGCAGGGACGCCGATCCGGACGAGTCCTACACCGCGCGCCTGTTCGCGCGCGGCCCGGAGAAGATCGCCCAGAAACTGGGCGAGGAGGCGGTCGAGACCGTGATCGCCGCCGTTGCCGGCCGGCGCGGGGAGGTCGTGACCGAGAGCGCCGACCTGCTCTATCACCTGCTGGTTGCGTGGGCCGAGGCCGGCGTCGCGCCGGGCGACGTCTGGGCCGAGCTCGCCCGGCGCGAGGGCGTGTCGGGGATCGCCGAGAAGCGGGCGCGCGGCAAGGGAAACGGCGATGGCGTATGACGACGGGAACGTGTTCGCCAGGATCGTCCGGGGCGAGCTTCCCTGCAACAAGATCTACGAGAACGGGCACGCGCTGTCGTTCCACGACATCGCGCCGCAGGCGCCGGTGCATGCGCTGGTCATCCCCAAGGGGCGCTACGTCTCGATGGCCGATTTCGCGGCCCATGCGAGCGCCGAGGAGCAGGCCGACCTGTTCCGCGCGATCGGCGCGACGGCCGAGGCGCTCGGCGTGGTGGAGCCCGGCTATCGCCTGCTCACCAATACCGGGCCGGATGCGCATCAGGAGGTAATGCACCTCCACTTCCACATCCTCGCCGGCAAGCGTCTCGGGCCGATGCTGGCGGGGGGCCCGATGCCGCCGTCCCACCGCGACTGATCCGGGGGCGCATCGTCCGCGGCCCATCGACTCCCGGCGCGTTTCCGCGCAAGCTTGGGGCGGAAGCGATCTCAACCGGGAGGAACCGAACGATGCGCAAGACGCTCATCATGGCCGCGGCGGCTGTCGCCGCGATCGGCCTCGCCGGGGCCGCCCACGCCAAGACCATCGGCGTGGCCCTCGCCTCGGACACCAACCCGTTCTACATCGCGATGCTCAAGGGCATCGAGACGCGCGCCAAGGCGCTCGGCTACAAGGTCAGCGTGGTGAACGCCGAGGAAGACGTCGCGCGGCAGCTCAACGGCATCAACGACCTGATCGCCAAGGGCGTCGACGGAATCCTGGTCTCGCCGATCGACGCAAAGGCGCTGTGCAGCGCCTATGACAAGGCCAAGGCCGCGGGGATCCCCATGATGTCGATCGCGCGCGGCTCGGCGTGCAAGTCGCAGGTGTTGCACATCGCCTCCGACGAACACCGGATAGGCGGCGAGATCGCCGAATGGACCGCGCAGAAGATCGGCAAGAAGGGCAAGGTCGCCATGCTCGCCGGCCCGTCCGGGGCGCAGGCTTTCATGAACTTCGCCCGCGGCTATGAAGACGTCATGGCGCGCTATTCCGACATTAAGATCGTATTCCGGCAGGAGCTCCTGATGACCCGGGAGAACGGCCTCAAGCACGGCGAGGACGCGCTGGTCGCCCATCCCGATCTCGCCGCCATCTACGGCGCCAACGACGAGCTCGGCATGGGCGCCGCCCAGGCGGTTGCCGCGGCGGGCAAGAAGAAGCAGGTGATCGTCACCGGGATGAACGGCATCCCGCCGGCGGTGCGGGCGGTCAAGCGCGGCGCCATGGACCTCACCGTCGCGCTCAACCCGGTTCGGTGGGGCATCCTCGGGGCCGACACGATGGACGGCCACTTCAAGGGCCGCAAGCACGACCCGCGCGTCTATGTCGAGCACGTCCTCGTCGACAAGTCGAACGTCGACAAGTTCATCCGGCCGAAGAAGAAATAGGCGGGACGGACCGGTGGCCCGGCGGGCGGATGCGGACCTGATCGAGGCGCTCGAGGCGGCCCGCATCCACCCGCTCTGGGACCGTTACAAGAAGATCACCCCGGTCCTGCCCGACGCGCCCGACGGCGCCGCGGTCTGGCGCTGGCGGGAGATCGAGCCCTTCGCCGGGCGCGCGGCCCGGGAAGTCGCGGTCGAGGACATCGAGCGCCGCGCGCTGATCCTCGCCCACCCTGGCTTCGGCGGCGAGACGGTGACGACGACCGACCTGATCGCCGCCTTCACCGTGCTGGAGCCCGGCGACCGCGCGGTGCCGCACCGCCATACCGCTTCGGCGATCCGGTTCGCGACCCGGGCGGAGGGCGCGGTGACGATCGTCAACGGCCGGCGCTGCGCGATGCTGGAGGGGGACCTCGTGCTTACGCCCCCGATGTGCTGGCACGGCCACATCAACGAGGGCAACGAGCGGACGGTGTGGTTCGACGCCGCCAACATCCCGCTGGTCAACGCGCTGCACGCCAATTTCTTCGAGCCCGGCTCGCGCGCCGACAACGCGTTCTGGGAGGTCGACGAGGGCGGCGAGCGGCTGTGGCGGGACGCGGGGCTCGCGGCCGGCGGGCACGGGCACGAGGCGTCCCATTCGCCGAAGTTCCATTACCCGGGCACCGCCACGCGCCGGCTGCTGGATGCTGCGGCCCCGGGCGAGGACGGGGCGAAAACGGTGCGCTACGTCAATCCGCTCACCGGCGGGCCGGTCATGCCGAGTCTCGACTGTTACGCGACGCGCCTGGTCGAGGGCGCGCCCACGCGGCCGCGCCGGATGCTGTGCAGCCAGATCTGCCTCGCGGTTTCGGGCGCGGGCCGCTCGACGATCGGCGAGGAGACGATCGAATGGTCGCGGCACGACGTGTTCACGATCCCGCAATGGAGCTGGGCGCGGCACGAGGCGCTGGACGGCGACGCCGATCTGTTCGTGGTCACCGACCGCCCGGCGCGCGAAAGCCTCGACCTGATGCGGGACGAGCTGGGCTGAGCGGGGAGGAAGGGCGATGGCACCGGACTCGGGTATCGGCGATTCGGTTCTGCGCCTCGAGGACGGCCGGTTCCTGACCGGCAGGGGAGATTACGTCTCGGACCGCGCGGTTCCCGGCGCGCTCCATTGCCGCTTCGTGCGGTCCGATCGCGCGCATGCGGAGATACTCGGGATCGGGACCGCCGCCGCGCGCGCCGTTCCGGGCGTAGCGGCGGTGCTGACCGGGGCCGACATGGCGGCCGACGGGATCGGCTCGATGCCGTGCCTCTGGAAGATCCCGACCAAGGACGGAACGCCGATGGCGGAACCGCCGCGCTGGGCGCTCGCGCGGGACCGGGTCCGGCATGTCGGCGAACCGGTCGCGGCGGTGCTCGCCGAAACCCAGGCGGCGGCGGACGACGCGGCCGAGCTGGTCGAGGTTCGCTACCGGGAACTGCCGGCGGCGATCGGGTCCCGCGACGCGATCGAAGAGGGCGCCGTTACTCTGCACGACGAGGCGCCGGGCAATGTCTGCTACGTCTGGGGCCGGGGCGACGAGGCGGCGGTGGACCGTGCCATGGAAGCGGCCGCGCGCACGGTCGAGATCGACATCTACAACAACCGCATCGCCGGGGCGGCGCTCGAGCCGCGTGCGGCGGTGGCGACCTACGATCCGATCGCCGGGGCGATCACGCTCTACGACACCACCCAGGCGGTCCATCTGGTCCGGCGGTCGGTCGCGACCCAGCTCGGCATGGCCGACCGCGAGGTCCGGGTGATCTCTCCCGATGTCGGCGGCGGGTTCGGCTACAAAGGCAAGCACTACCCGGAGGAGATCGTGGTCTGCTGGGCGGCGCGCCGCCTCGGCCGTCCGGTCAGGTGGGTGGGCTCGCGCGGCGAGGCGTTCGTGACCGACACCCAGGCGCGGGACCACCGCACCCGGGCGCGGCTCGCTCTCGACGGGGACGGCCGGTTCCTCGGGCTCAGGGTCGAGACCGTGGCCGATCTCGGGGCCTATCTGTCGACCTTCGGCGCGGCGATCCCGAGCGCGATCTACTCGGCCCTGCTGGCCGGGGTCTATGGCACGCCGGCGGTCTGCGTCGAGGTGACCGGCGTCTTCACCAACACGGTTCCGACCGACGCTTATCGCGGCGCCGGTCGGCCCGAGGCGTGCTACATCCTGGAGCGGCTGGCCGACCGCGCGGCCGCCGCGACCGGGATCGATCCGGTCGAGATCCGCCGCCGCAACCTGATCCCGGGCGATTCCATGCCCTACACCACGCCGATCGGTCCGACCTACGATTGCGGCGATTTCCCCGCGATCCTGGACCGCGCGCTCGCGAGCGCGGACCATGAGGGTTTCGCCGGACGCCGGGCGGCGTCGGAGGCGTCGGGCCGGTTGCGCGGCATCGGGATCGCGAGCTTCGTCGAATCCTCCGGCGTCGCGCCGTCCCGGCTCGCTGGCGCGATGGGCGCGCGCGTCGGGTTCTTCGAATCGGCGGAGATCCGCGTCGACCGCGAGGGCTGCGTTCAGGCGCTGCTCGGCACCCACAATCACGGCCAGGGCCACGCCACCACGTTCGCGCAGATCCTGAGCGCCCATTTCGGGGTGCCGCTGGAGAGCGTCGAGATCGTCGAGGGCGACACCGGCGCGGTCCCCTTCGGCACCGGCACGTTCGGCTCGCGCTCGATCGCGGTCGGCGGTTCCGCGCTCCACCGCGCGGCGGACCGCGTGCTGGAGAAGGCGGGCGCCATCGCCGCCCACATGCTGGAAGCCGCGCCCGACGATATCGCCTTCGAGGACGGCGTCTTCGCGGTCGCGGGCACCGACCGGCGCGTCACCTTCGAGGCGGTCGCCGAGCGGGCCCACGTGCCGCACGACTTCCCGCACGAGACGCTGGAGCCGGGCCTGGTCGCCTCGGCGTTCTACGACCCGCCCAACTTCGCCTTCTCCAACGGCGCGCATGCGGTCGAGGTCGAGATCGACCCCGAGACCGGGACCGTGACCATCGCCGATTACCGCGTGGTCGACGATGTCGGGACGGTGATCAACCCGATGATCGTCGAGGGCCAGATCCATGGCGGGCTCGCCCAGGGGATCGGCCAGGCGATGATGGAGGATGTCGTCTACGATCCGGAAAGCGGCCAGCCTCTCGCCGGTTCCTTCATGGACTACGCCATGCCGCGCGCCGACGATTTGCCGTCGTTCGTCTCCGAGCTCGACGAGAGCCAGCCCTGCACCCACAACCCGCTCGGCGCGAAAGGGTGCGGCGAGTCGGGCTCGATCGGCGCGCCGGCGGCGCTGGTCGCCGCCGTGCTCGACGCCCTCGCGCCCTACGGGGTGACGGATATCGGCATGCCGCTCACGGCAGAGCGCGTCTGGCGGGCGATGGAAGGCGCGCGCGCCGTCTCCGGTTGACCGCGCTGCTCACGGGGGAGGTTCGGATGTTCCTTCGAAATTGCTGGTACGTCGCCGCCTGGGACCATGAGCTCGACGGCGGGTTCCTCGCGCGCACCGTCCTCGGCGAGCCGGTGGTTCTGTTCCGGGGCGGCGACGGGCTGCCGCGCGCGCTGGAGGACCGGTGCTGCCACCGCTCGATGCCGCTCTCGCGGGGCCGGCTGCTCGAAGACACGGTGCAGTGCGGCTATCACGGGCTCGAATTCGCCTTCGACGGGCGCTGCGTGAAGGTGCCCGGGCAGTCGACGATCCCGCCCGGCGCGGCCGTCCGCGCCTGGCCCGTTGTCGAGCGCTGGCGCTGGGTCTGGATATGGATGGGCGATCCCGAGGCCGCCGATCCCGACCTGATCCCCGACTACCACTGGAACGACGACCCCGAGTGGACCTCTTACGGCGACGTCTACCGTGTCGCCGGCGACTACCGGCTGATGAACGACAATCTGCTCGACCTGTCGCATATCCAGTTCCTGCACGTCAACACGCTCGGCGCGCCGGGCGACCAGGACGCCGAGATCGAGGTCAGGCGGAGCCCGGACACGGTCCATGTCAGCCGCTGGACGTTCGACACCCCGCCGTCGCCGTTCTACGCCCATGCGCTCGGTACCGACGCCAATGTCGACCGCTGGCAGAACGTCTATTTCCGACCGCCGTCCTATATCGTGATCGATGCCGGCAGCGCGATCGCCGGCTCGGGCGCGCGCGAGGGCGACCGCAGCCGCGCGGCCGAGGTCTATTCCAACCACACGATGACGCCCGAGACGGAGGTCTCGACCCACTATTTCTGGCACCACGCGCGCAATTTCCGGCTCGACGACGAGGCATTCACCGAAGAGCTGCGCGGCATGTTCTCGTCCGCGCTCAAGGAGGACACGGTCGCCATCGAGGCCCAGCAGAAGAGCCTCGCGCGCGGCGGGGACAGGCCGCTGATTGACATCAATGTCGACAACGCCGCCTTCCAGGGCCGGCGGCTTCTGGAGGAGCGGCTGGCGGGAGAGGCTGCGGCCTAAAGCGCGCGCTCCCTGAAGCGCACCCCCCCGCTGCGCCGCGCCAGGAACGCCACGACCGCGCCCACCGCCGCGGCCAGCAGGGTCAGGGGGGATTCCGCGCCGAGCCAGATGGTCGATCCGCCGACCGCGATGGCCGCCGCGAAGTAGAAAAGGGCGAGCCCCATCCTGGCGAGCCCGCCGTCGCCCCAGGTGATCACCGATTCCGCGATCAGGAATCCCGCGACCAGCGCGGTGAGGCTGACATAGACCACCGCGACCCAGGATCCCTGCATCACCAGCGCCGGGTTGAAAGCCCACAGGAAGGGCAGCAGGTAGGCGGCGGCGGCGAGTTGCATCCCGACGATGCCGGTGCGCCACATGTCCGAGCCCGCGATCCCCGCCGCCACCATGCTGGCCACCGCGACCGGGGGGGTCAGCATGCTCAGGAGGCCGAAATAGAACAGGAACAGGTGCGCGGCCATCGGCTTCAGCCCGATCTCGATCAGGGCGGGCGCGATCACCGTGGCGAGGACGATGTAGACCGCCGCGGTCGGCATCCCCATGCCGAGGATGATCGAGACCAGGGCGGTCACCACCAGCATCCAGAAGATGCCGGCGCTCTGGCCGAGCTCGGCGAGGATGATGGAGAGCTGGAAGGCGAGCCCGCTTGCGTTGAGGACGCCCATCACGACGCCCGCCCCACCCGCGATCAGCATCAGGGGCAGCAGGTTCTCGCCGGAGCCGAAGATGAAGTTGGCCCATTCCGCGCGACTCGGCAGGCGTCGGATTTTCAGGAGGTAGAGCACGAAGAGCGAGGTGGCGGCGTACATCGCCGACAGGCCCGGGTTGTAGCCCAGCCCGAACAGGAAATAGAGCAGCACCCCGAGCGGGATCAGGAACACCCAGCCCGAAATCAGTACCGAGAAGACCCGGGGCAGTTCCGATTTCGGCAGGCCGAGCAGTCCGAACCGCGCCGCGATGGCGTCGACCTGGAGGAACAGCACCAGGTAGTAGAGCGCCGCCGGGATCGCCGCGGCGATGACCACGTCGATATAGGGGACTTCGAGGAACTCGGCGATGATGAACGCCGTCGCGCCCATCACCGGCGGCGCGATCTGGCCGCCGTTGGAAGCCACCGCCTCGATACCGGCGGCGTAGCGCGGCTCGAACCCGGTCCGCTTCATCATCGGGATGGTCACGATCCCGGTCGACATGATGTTGCCGACCGAAGATCCCGAGATGGTGCCGAAAGCGCTGGAGGCGACGACGGCGACCTTGGCGGGACCGCCCCGGCGGTGGCCCATCATCCCCATGGCAAGGTCGGTGAAGAACCGGGTCGCCCCGGAGACCTCCAGCAGTTTCCCGAGGATGATGAAGGCGAGCACGAGCTCGGTGACCACGCGGAGCACCAGGCCCGGAATGCCGTTATTGTCGGCGTAGAGGTAGAGGACGGTCTTGGTTGGCGGGAAGACCTCGGCTTCCAGCGCGCCCGGCAGTATGTCGCCGAAGAAGGCGTAGACGATCATCACCCAGACGAGGGTGGTGATCACCTTCCCGCATGCTTTCCTGAGCGCCTCCAGCATGGTGAGGATGGCGACGACGCCCGGCACCCATTTGTCGGGCGTCCGGTCCGCCATGCCGACGATCCAGTCCTCGAAATTCCACGACATCCAGAACCAGGTCGCGAAGGAGATCGCGACGAGCGCGATCTCGAGCAGCCCGGCCTGCGATCCGTAGGGATATTTGAGATAGGCGGCGGCGATCGACAGCCCGAGGACGACGCCGATCGCCTGTTGAAAGGTGAAGGCGAAGCCGAACCGGTCGGCGACCGAGAAGATCCAGAGTATCCCGATGATCGGCACCGCGCCGAGGCAGGCGCGCAGCAACAGCGTCGTCAGCTGCTGCATCGGGCTGCCGAGGCCGCGCAACGGCCCGCCAAGGCCGCGCAACCGGCCGCCGAAGCCCCGCATCGCCCCGCCTCGACTGCGGTGTCGGCTACTTCACCGCGTTCATGGCCTTCGTCTGACCGGCATCGTGTCCGGCCGTCCAGAGGCCCGCTTCCTTGTAATACTTGATCGCGCCCGGATGGTAGGGCATCGAGGTGTTGGCCGGGGCCAGCCCGTCAACCGGCGTTCCGCGCAGCGGCGCGTAGTCCTTCTGCAGCTTCTTCCAGTTGGTGTGCAGCGACTTGACCAGCATGTAGGCGTCCCCGTCGCCCACCTGGCTTCCGGCATTGAGATAGGTGTCGAACGCCGCGATGGTGAGCGCCTCGCGGACGAAGGGGAAGCGCTTGCTCGGCTTGACCTTCATCGAATAGAGGCCGGCGATGCCCTTGGCGAGCATATCGTCGTTGGCCAGCTTGCCGAGCCCGAGGATGCGGAGGCCGCCCGGCACCGTCGCGTGGGTCTTGCGCATCGCAGGCATTGCGAGCGCGACGGTCGTCGCATCCGCGCGACCCTCGACCACCATGTTGATCCCGGCGACCACGCCGCCCGAATCGACCGCGGTCACATCCTTTTCCGTCATGCCCGCGGTCGACAGAACCGTTCGGTTGGTCAAAGCGAGCGAGACGTTGGTCTTGACGTTGACTATGACCTTCTTGCCGCGCAAATCGTCGAGTGTCTTGATGCCGGAACTCTCCTTGACCATGTAGGCGTATGGCAGGATCCAGACCCGGGCCAGCAGGCGGACGTTCTTGATCGGGTCCTTGAAGCGTTCCTTCCCGGCGACCGCGAGACCGGAGTCCAGGCTCGAATTGAGCCCCATCACCATCTCGCCCTTGTTCATCAGCGGCAGATAGACCGACGAGCCGGCATGCGGCTGGGCGGTCGAGCGGATCTTGAGGTCCTGCTGGAAGTGCTTGGCGAAGCCGCCCGCGAGCAGGAAGTAGACCGAGCCCGCCGGGTTGCTGCCGATCGTGATCCGCTTGAGCTTGGCCTCCGCGGTTGCCGCCGCGCCCGTGAGCAAGCCCGCCGCGAGCGTGGCGACCAGAAGTTTGCGTGCTGTCATCCCGTGTCTCCCTCTCCCCGGCCGGAGCCGGTTTTAGTGCATGGACAGGAAAAGCGTAGCAGAGACGGGCGCGGGCTCAAATCGGCTTGCCTTCGCTTTCCGCCCAGGCGTCCTGCATGAAGACGTTGGACGGCCGGGTCTCGTCGAGCACCTTGGCGGCCGCCTCGGCGCCGGCGACGGGCAAGCCGTCCGCGTCGAGCGCGCCGATCTGTTTGAGCGCCGAAGCCTGGTCCCAGTAGATGTGCTCGTGGCACACGCGGTCGCCGCGGAACTTCACCAGCAGCAGCGTCGCGATCTCGACGATCTTCCCGGTCGGCTCGATGCCCGGGAAGTAGCGATCCAGGACTCGATCGTGTCGGAACCTGACAACCGTCTCCAGCACGATGCGATCGGGGCCGACGGTCTCCGAAACGAGCGTGCTCGAGCGCTCGCGCGAGTTCTGGTGCGCGAAATGGTACTTGTAGAACCGCTTCAGCATGTCGTGGCCGACGCCGCCGGCCAGCGTGGGGACGTGGTTGACGTAGGGCTCGTCGATCATCGTCGCCATCGTCGCGTCCACGTCGCGGGTCTCGAACTCGTGGCGGACATGCTCCTCGAACAGCGCGACGAGGTCGTAATGCGGGCCCAGCACGCGGCGCAGCGGCCCGAGCGCCCGGCTGTGTGCGAGGCTGTCGACGCGCTTGTCGAAGGAAGGCCGGTGCGGAATCGCGAAGCCGGGCGCAGCACCCGGATAGACGGCGACGGCGCTGCCGTTTCGCCGGTCGAGACCGCTCTCGATCCGTCCGGTCCTCGCCTCCGCTTCGCCTGCGCCCCGGGTCCCGAACAGGAGCAGCGTCGGGCCGCCGTCCTCGATTTCCGATGCGTCCTCCAGGCCAAGCGGATCGAAGGCCACCGCCGCGTCGAAGGCCGACGCCGCCCGGCACGCGAGCTCCCCGCCCGGACCGTGGCCCAGCACCGCGATGCCGCCGGAGCGCTCCGGCATCGCGCGCAGGGTTTCCGCCGCCGCGCGGACCTCGTCCGGCCCGGAAAGGCCGGCCACCGCGAGCACCGCATAGCCTTCCTCGCCGAACAGGTCGGCCCGCGCCCTGATCCCCGCGTCCAGCCCGGCCTCGTCCGCGAGCAGGAGCAGTCCGGGCCCGCTGCCGCCGCGGTGGATCGCGGCATAGGCATCGATCGGCCCGCCGGCGACGACGACGCTTCGCATCCCGCCCATTTTCCGTTCTCCCGTGCTGTCGCCGCAGTTGTCGCCGCAGTATGACACGCCGACCGCGATGTCCTATCCTCGGCATGGAACCGGCGCCGATGAGCACAGCCCGACCCTGGCCCGACGACGACGTTTCGCGTGTGCCCTACCGGGTCTACACCGACCCCGACATCCATGCCCGCGAGCAGGAGCGGATCTTCCGCGGCCCGACCTGGAACTTTCTCTGTCTGGAAGCCGAGATCCCCAACCCGGGCGACTACAGGACGAGCGTTATCGGCGATGCTCCGATCGTCGTCGTTCGCGGCCGGGACGGCGGCATCGCCGCGCTGGTCAACCGCTGCGCCCACAAGGGCGCGCTGGTCTGCTACAAGCCGCGCGGCAATGTGAGCGAGTTCACCTGCGTCTACCACAACTGGACCTACGACCTCGACGGCAGGCTGACCGGCGTCGCGTTCCGGCGCGGCGTGCGCGGCGAGGGCGGGATGGAAGAGGGGTTCGAACCCGGTGCGCACGGCCTCCGCCGGCTCCGCACCCGGACGCGAAACGGGCTGGTTTTCGCCACCTTCTCGGACGAGGCGCCCGATCTCGAAACCTATATCGGCCGGGACATGCTGTCGGCGCTGGACCGGGTGTTCGTCAAGCCGGTCCGGGTGCTCGGCTATCACAGCCAGGTTCTGCCCAACAACTGGAAGCTCTACGCGGAGAACACCAAGGACAGCTATCACGCGACCCTGCTCCACGTCTTCCACAACACGTTCGGAATCGTGCGCTTCACCATGGGCGGCGGAATCAGGTTGAGCGAGAACGGCTGGCACCATCTGAGCTTCACCGAGCGGTCGGCCGACGGCAGCGAGCGGGAAGGCGCCGAGGCGGTGCGCTCGCTGAAGGAGCAATACGCGCTGGAGGATCCGTCCCTGATGGAGCACCGGCTCGAGCTCGGCGACCGGATCACCAACTCGATCCAGACGATCTTCCCGACGCTGGTGGTGCAGCAGATCCTGAACGCGCTCGCCGTCCGCCAGCTCGTCCCCAGGGGTCCCGGGGAGTGCGAGCTCAGATGGACCGTGCTGGGCTTCGAGGACGACGACGAGTCGCTCGAGGCGCTGCGTCTCAAGGTCAACAATCTGGTCGGCCCGGCGGGCTACGTCTCGATGGAGGACGGCTGCATCGGGGGCTTCATCGATACCGCGACGCGGAGCGCGCCCGAAGAGCGGAGCTTCATGCGGATGGGCGGCACCGCGATCGAGCCCGCCGGCGCATCCCGCGTCACCGAGGCTGCGGTGCGCGGTTTCTGGCGCGCCTGGCGGGACTGCATGGCGCTGTGACCGGGGCCGGGGAGGCGCCGGCGGCGCGCATCGCGCGGCTCAACACGGCCTACGCGCACGCCATCGACGACGACCGGCTGGAGGACTGGCCCGGCTTCTTCACCGACGACGGGCTCTACCGCATCGTGACGCGGGAGAACCGCGAGGCCGGACTCCCCCTCGCCATCGTCCATTGCGACGGCGCAGCGATGATGCGCGACCGGGTGCGCGCGATGCGGACGGCCAACATCTTCGAGCCCCACACCTATTGCCACACTCTCGGCGCGGCCGAGATCGCGGAGGGCGAGGACGGGATTCACACCGCGCGGACCAACTTCACCGTCGTCCGCACCATGCATTCGGGCGCGATGTCGATCTTCGCCTGCGGCCGCTATCTCGACCGCATCGTCGAGGCGGACGGCGCCCTCAGATTCGCCGAGCGCATCGTCGTCTGCGACTCGCGCACCGTCGACACCTTGCTCGTCGTGCCGTTGTAGGCGTCCCGGTCAGACCGCCGCGATCGTCTGAACCTCGATCAGGAACGGCTCCTGCACCAGGCGGTCGACGAGGAGGAGCGTGTTGGGCGGGTATTTGCCGTCGGGGAACATCCCGGGGAATTCGCGCAGGCGGAACTTCATGAACTCCGGGATCCACTGGGAATGGACCATGTAGGTGGTGAACTGGACCACGTTGCCCCAGCCCGCGCCCGCCGATTCCAGCGCCGCCCGGATGTTGGCGAAGACCTGTGTGCATTGCGCGTCGAAATCCCGCTCGCCGACGATATTGCCGTCGGGATCGGCGGACAGCATCCCGGCGATGAACAGATATTCCGATGCCTTCACCCGCGTGACATGGGTGTACTGCCCGAGCGGCGCGCCCAGCGCGTCGGGGTTGTAGATTTCGATTTCGGCTGTCATCGGCCCGCCCCTCCTTCAGGTGGAGGCGCGATCAAGCCCGCTCCCGGCCCGCGGATCAAGCGGTGCGTTACGGCACGACCGACTGCACCCTCGATCTGAGCGCGCGGTGGTCGAGGACGTTCTTGACGCCGTCGATTTCCTCGGCGAGCACCCTGGTGGCGGCGCGCTCGGAGTCCGAGCCGACCACCCCCCAGAACTCGACCCGGCCGTCCTTCACCGTCACGCTGGTGGTGCCGTAGCTCGCCCAGGGCTGCTCCGACAG
>JAJEHI010000129.1 GCA_022823775.1 Defluviicoccus sp.
CCGCCCTCCCCCGGCCCCTCCAGCGAGCGGGAGGGGAGAAGGTAAGAAAGAAGGGGGGGCGAATCCCCTCTCCCCCGCGGGGGAGAGGGTAATGGTGAGGGGGGTGCCCGGGCGGCAGCCGACCGCTCGTCAAGCTGTCTATATGAGCTTCCCTTATTTCCGCCCGGCCAGCCGCTCCTCGTAGATCTCCTGGAGGTTTAGCCAGAACGCGGCGGACGTTCCGAAATAGCGCCCGAGCCGCGGCGCGACGTCGCGGGTGACCGCACGCTCGCCGTCGAGGATTCCGGCGATCCGGTCGGCCGGGACTCCGATCCGCCGGGCCAGCCCCGTGGCGCCCGTCCCGAGCGCGTCGAGGTCCTCGCGCAGGGTTTCGCCGGGGTGGATCGGTGCGCGCGTCATGGTTCGTGCTCCCTCGCGGCGGTTACGCAACATACGGCGAAGCCCGCAAATCGAAACCCCTCCCCGCCCGCCATCGGAAGTTGCTCCGGAACAACGGCTTATCTATAGTGCGCCGTCTTGCAGGACGGTGCCCCGGCCGCGATATCGGGTACGGCGGGGGGTGCCGCGGGAGCAGGTCATGATGGCGTTTCGTTCGAGCCGTTCCTTCGCGGCGCTGACCGGCGGCGCGGCGCTTCTGGCGCTTGCGGCGTGCGGGCAGCTGGAGCAGGACTATCCCGAGCCGCCTATCGATTCCAGCCAGCCGCACCGCTACAAGAGCGACCCGCCGGAGTCCACACTGTTCGGCGAGGGCGGGTTCAACCTGCTCAGCGTCTTCGAGGGCGACAGCGGCACCGGCGGCGGGGCGGGGATCGGCGTCAACGCGTTCCTGTGGCGCGCGACGCTGGACACCGTCTCGTTCATGCCGCTGAGCTCGGCCGACCCGTTCGGCGGGGTGATCATCACCGACTGGTACTCCCCGCCCGAGACGCCGGGCGACCGGTTCAAGATGAACGTCTACATCCTCGGCCGGCAGCTCCGGGCCGACGGGCTCCGGGTCTCGGTGTTCCGCCAGACCCGGGACGCGGCCGGCAAATGGGTCGACTCGGCGGTCCAGCCGAAGACCGCGACCGATCTCGAGAACCAGATCCTCACCCGCGCGCGCCAGCTCCGCGTCGCGCGGGCATCGTCCGGCTGACCGACCCGCGCCGCCCGCCGGGACATGAAGGACGGCACCGCGCCCGGGCGCTACGACGCCAAGGAGAACGAGGCCCGCTGGCAGGCGGTCTGGGACGAGCGCGGCACGTTCGTCGTGGCGCCGGACCCCTCGCGCCCGAAATACTACGTGCTGGAGATGTTCCCCTACCCGTCGGGGCGCATCCATATGGGGCACGTGCGCAACTACACGATGGGCGACGTGGTCGCGCGCTACAAGCGGGCGCGCGGCTTCAACGTGCTGCACCCGATGGGCTGGGACGCGTTCGGCATGCCGGCGGAGAACGCGGCGATGGAGCAGGGCGTCCACCCGGGCTCGTGGACCTACGAGAACATCGCCGCGATGCGGAGCCAACTCCGCTCGATGGGGCTCTCGATCGACTGGAGCCGCGAGCTCGCCACCTGCCATCCCGGCTATTACCGCCACCAGCAGGCGATGTTCCTCGACTTTCTCGAAAGCGGGCTGCTCTACCGCGCCAGCGGCTGGGTCAACTGGGACCCGGTCGACCGCACGGTGCTCGCCAACGAGCAGGTGATCGACGGGTGCGGCTGGCGCTCCGGCGCCCCGGTCGAGAAGCGCGAGATGCCGCAATGGTTCCTCCGCATCACCGACTACGCCGAGGATTTGCGCGCCGCGCTCGCCGGGCTGGAGCGCTGGCCCGACAAGGTGCGGACGATGCAGGAGAACTGGATCGGCCGCTCGGAAGGCCTCCGCCTGACCTTCCCCATGGTCGGGCGCGAGGGCGGGCTCGACATCTACACCACGCGGCACGACACGATCTTCGGGTCGAGCTTTTGCGCGATCTCGCCCGAGCATCCGCTCGCCGCGGAGATCGCGGAAGGCAACCCGGAGATCGCCGGCTTTATCGAGGAATGCCGGCACACCGGCACCAGCGAGGCGGCGATCGAGCGGGCCGAGAAACGGGGCGTCGATACCGGGCTCCGCGTGCGCCACCCGTTCCGCCCCGATTGGACGCTGCCGGTCTATGTCGCCAACTTCATCCTGATGGAGTACGGCACCGGGGCGATCTTCGGCTGCCCGGCGCACGACCAGCGCGACCTTGACTTCGCCCGCAAGTACGGCCTGCCCGTGCTCCCGGTGGTGGTGCCGGAGGACGCGGACCCGGCCGCCTTCGAGATCGGGGACGAGGCCTGGCTCGGCGACGGCAGGCTCGCCAACTCGGACTTCATCGACGGCATGACGGTGGAGGAAGCGAAGGAGGCGATCGCGAGCCGTGCCGAGGAGGACGGGTCCGGAAAGCGCGAGGTCAATTACCGGCTGCGCGACTGGGGCGTGTCGCGCCAGCGCTACTGGGGCTGCCCGATCCCGGTGGTCCATTGCGACGATTGCGGCATCGTACCGGTGCCGCGCGACGAGCTGCCGGTCGAGCTTCCGGACGACATCGACTTCGAGACGCCGGGCAACCCGCTCGACCGCCACCCGACCTGGAAGCGCGCCGTCTGCCCCGCCTGCGGCGGCCCGGCCGAGCGCGAGACCTCGACGCTGGATACGTTCGTCGATTCGTCGTGGTACTTCGCGCGCTTCTGCTCGCCCCGCGCCGACGATCCCGTGGACGAGGACGAGGGGAACTACTGGCTGCCGGTCGACCAGTATATCGGCGGGGTCGAGCACGCGATCCTGCACCTGCTCTACGCCCGCTTCTTCACCCGCGCGATGACCGACCACAACGAGCTCGCGATCGACGAGCCGTTCGCCGGGCTGTTCACCCAGGGCATGGTGTGCCACGAGACCTACCGCACCGCGGACGGCGAATGGGTGCCGCCGGTCGAGGTGGAAGAGGGTCCCGGCAAGGCGCCGGTCCGCGCCGCCACCGGCGAGACGCTGATCGTCGGCCGGTCGGAGAAGATGAGCAAGTCGCGCCGCAACGTGGTCGACCCCGAGGACATCATGGAGACCTACGGCGCCGACACCGCGCGCTGGTTCATGCTGTCGGACTCGCCGCCCGACCGCGACCTCGAATGGACCGAGGCGGGCGTCGCCGGCGCGTGGCGCTTCGTCAACCGGATGTGGCGGCTCGTCACCGACCCGGACCGCCCGGTCGCGCCGCCGGGGACGGCGATGCCGGCGGGCGTCGCGGGCGATGCCGCGCTGACCGACATCCGCCGCCAGGTCCACAAGGCCATCGGCGGGGTCACCGGCGACCTCGAGGGGTTCCGCTTCAACCGCGCGGTCGCGCGCATCTACAGCCTGGTCAACCTGCTGTCGGACTTCGACGCCGACGGCGAGGCCGCCGCCTGGGTGCGGCGCGAGGCGTACGAGACGATGGCGCTGCTGGCCGGGCCGATGGTGCCCCATCTGGGCGAGAGCCTGTGGCGCTTCCTCGGCCGCGAAACGCTGCTCGCCGACGCGCCCTGGCCGGAGGCCGACGCGGCGCTCGCGCGCGACGAAATCGTCACCGTCGCGGTGCAGGTGATGGGCAAGACCCGCGGCACCGTCGAGCTCGAACGCGACGCCGCCCAGGAGGAGGCCGAGGCCGCCGCGCTCGCGCTCCCGACGGTGACGGCGGCGCTCGGCGACCGGCCGATCCGCAAGATCGTCTTCGTTCCGAACCGGATCCTGAATGTGGTGGCGTAGCGCACACCTCGTCCGGGCGGCTTCCTTGCGGGCGCGTTGCCTCGACAGGAACTCCGGTATTTTCGCCCAAACCCTCGACCCGGTTAAGACTTCGGCGCGGGCTGTGCGTCGATGGCCAGGGACGAGGTCGGGCGGGGCGGGCATTCTCCGGCACGCCTTTCCCTCCCGGCTCGCACCGCGATGCGGTAAGACGTGGATGGCCGGAACAAGTCCGGGCATGACGGCGGGGGGGGAGACGCCATCACCCCTCCTTCGTCGTCACGACGGAGGGAAGAGCCTCAAACTCGCCGCCGGCCTCGCGCTGGCGCTCGCGGGGACCGCCGCCGGCTGCGGGTTCCAGCCGCTTCTCGCGACCGACGGCGGCGCGCGGGGCGAGCTCGCCCGGGTTCATATCGAGCAGATCGAGGACCGGACCGGCCAGCAGCTCCGCAACGCGCTGCTGCTCGGCTTCCCGCCAAGGGACCCCGACGCCCCGGCCGCCTGGCGGCTCAAGGTGACGCTGACGGAAAGCAAGCAGCGGCTCGGCGTGGTGAAGCAGGACGTGGCGACCCGCGCCAACCTGACGCTGACCGCGCGCTACGCGCTCGAGGACGCCGCCGAGGGCAAGACCGCGACCGCGGGCGAGGTGCGTTCGGTCAACAGCTACAACATCCTGGAATCCCCCTACGCCACGCTCGCCGCGGAGCGGAACGCCCGGACCCGGGGGGTGCGCCAGGTCGCCGACGCGCTGACCGCGCGGCTCGCGGCCTGGCTGAGCCGCCCCCGGAACGGGCCGAGATGAAAATCCCCCCGGCCCGGGCGGACCGCTTTCTCGCCGCCCCGCCGGAGACCCTGCGCGCGGTCCTGTTTTACGGCCCGGACGGCGGGCTGGCGCGCGAGCGCGCGGCGGCGCTCGGCAAGCGCCATGTCGGCGACCTCGCCGATCCGTTCCGGGTTTCCGCCGTGGCGCCCGCCGCGCTCGCCGACGAGCCGGGGCTGCTGGCCGACGAGGCGGCGCAGCTCTCGCTCACCGGCGAGACCCGGCTGGTGCGGCTGGAGGCCGCGACCGATGCGTGCGCCGAGGCGTGCCGTCTCCTGCTGGAGAACGAGCACGCGGCGGCGCTCGCGATCGTCGAGGCGGGCGAGCTCGGCCCGCGCTCGAAGCTCCGCAAGCTGTTCGAGGATACCCCCGACGCCGCGGCGATCGCCTGCTACGCCGACGACGAGGCCGCGGTCTCCCGCCTGATCCGCCGGACCTTCGACGAGGCGGGGATCTCGGTCACGCCGGACGCGCTGGCGTTCCTCGCCGGGCGGCTGGGCGAGGACCGCAAGATCACGCGGTCGGAGCTCGAGAAGCTGGTTCTCTACGCCGCCGACAGCCGGTCGGTAACGCTCGAGGACGCGGCGGCCTCGTGCGGCGCGCAGTCCGGCCTCACACTCGACGAGCTCTGCGACGCGGCGGCCACGGGGCGGGCCGCGGCGGCGATCGCCGGGCTCGACACGCTGTCGGAAGAGGGGGTGCACGCGGTGCCGATCCTGCGCGCGGCCCAGCGCCACTTCGCGCGGCTCCAGCTCGCCGCCGCCCGGATCGAGGCCGGCGCCGCGCCGGACGCGGCGGTGAAGGCGCTCCGCCCGCCGGTGTTCTTCAAGCGCAACCGGGCGTTCCGCGACGCGCTCCGGCTGTGGAACGCGGCGGCGGCCGGCGGGGCGCTCGAACGGCTGGTCGACGCCGAGGCCGCGTGCAAGCGGACCGGCGCGATGCCCGACGCGCTCTGCGCCGAAGCGCTCCTCGGCATCGCGAGGGAGGCGCGCGAGCGGGGGTGAATCGGCCGTGCCGACAGGGCTGGCGGATGGTATCTTCGAGGTCTGCTCACAAGCCGGCGGATCGACATGAATTTGGATAAGTGCATTGCGCTGGTCATGGGCCGCCGATGGCTCACCATCCTGCTCTCCGTCCTCCTCATGCTGGCGCTTGCCGCCGGCGCCGGGCGCATCGTCGAAGTCGACGTCGACGTCCGGAATCATTTCGCCAAGGACGACCCGCACATTGTCGCGCTGGAAAAGCTCGAAGATACCTACGCCCTTTCCGACACCGCGCTCGTTGCCGTGGCGCCGAAGAACGGCAACGTGTTCACGCGCGAAGCGCTCGTTGCCGTCGAGGAGCTGACCGAGCGGCTCTGGCGAACGCCTTACGCCACCCGCGTCGATTCGATCGCGAACTATTCCCACAGCGAGGGACGCGGGGACGAGCTGGTCGTCGAGCCGCTGATCGACGATGCCGGCTCCCTGACCGACGAGGATGTGGAGCGGGTCGGGAAAATCGCTCTCGCCACGGAGGAAATCGCCGGGCGCTTCGTGTCCCGGGACGGACGGGTCGCCGGGCTGGCGGTCAGCGTCGCGCTTCCCGACGAAAACCGGCAACTCGCCAAGCTCGAAGTCACCGACTTTCTCCACGCGACGGCGGCCGAGGCACGGGAGAAGTACGCGAGCGTCGATTACCACATTACCGGGGAACTCGTCCTCAACCGTGCCATGCGCGACGCCATCGACAGCGAAATGGCGGTCCTCGGACCCGTCGCGCTCGGGATAATGCTGCTCTTCGCCGTGATTATGCTGCGCTCGATATGGGGCACCGCCGCGATCCTCCTGATGATGATCGTCGTCATCCTGTCCGCGCTGGGGTTCCTGGGCTGGACCGGAATGAAGCTTTTCGGCGAGAGCGGCGCGGCGTTGTTCGTCCTGATGGCGGTCACCGTCGCGCATTCCGTACACGTCATAGAGGCGATGGCCGGGGGGTTGCGCGAGGGAATGGACCGGAGACAGGCGGCCGCCCACTCGCTGCGCATCAATGCCTGGCCCGTTTTTCTCACTTCGTTGACCACGGCGATCGGTTTTCTCAGCCTCAACTTCGCGGAAATGCCGCCGTTCAAGGTCATGGGCAACATGGTGGCGTTCGGCTCCATGTGCGCCTTCGTCTTTTCGGTGACCCTTCTGCCCGCGCTTCTGTCGATCGTGCCCATCCGCGCCCGGCCGCCGCGCGCGGGGAAATCCGATTTCTTCGACCGTCTGGGGCGGTTCGTCGTTTCCCGGCGCACGACTCTCCTGTGGTCGTTCGGCATCGTGACGGTCGTGCTGATCGCGGGTATTTCGCGGATCGAACTCAAGGAAAACTGGCTGGAGCTTCTCGACGAGAGCTACGAGTTCCGACGGGCGACGGACTTCATAAGCGAGAACTTCACCGGCGTGGAATCCTACGAGTACTCGCTCGACTCCGGAAAGGAGGGCGCCGTAACGGATGTCGAATATCTGAAGAAGGTCGATGCGCTGGCGACGTGGTTTCGGGCCCAGCCCGAAGTCGCCCATGTCTTCGGAATTGCCGACATCCTGAAGCGGCTGAACCGCAACCTGCATGACGAGAATCCGGAATTTTACCGCCTCCCCGACAACTCCGACCTCGCCGCGCAATATCTGCTGCTTTACGAACTGTCGCTGCCGGTGGGACGCGACCTCAACAATCTCATCAACGTGGAACGCTCGGCGACGCGGCTGACGGTCGTGCTCAAGAGCCTGTCGACGGACGAGAAGATCGCGCTCGACGATCGCGCGCGCGACTGGTTCCGGCAAAACGCTCCCGACCTGACGACCCGGGCCACCGGGGTCGCGGTCGTCGGGGCCCGTTCGATCCAGCGCAACATCGAAGGCATGCTGACCGGCACGATCGTCGCGATGGCCATCGTCTCCCTGCTCCTGCTCTTCGTCTTCCGGAGCGTGCGCCTGGGCCTGATCAGCCTGATACCCAATTTCGTTCCGACCGCGATGGCGATGGGTCTGTGGGGCTACGCGGTCGGCGAGGTGGGGGTCGCGGCCTCGGTCGTGACCGCGATCGCGTTCGGCATCATCGTGGACGACACGATCCACTTCATGACCAAGTATGTCGGCGCGAGGAAGAACGGGCTGTTGCCCTCGGAGTCCGTGCAATCCGCGTTTCGCTCGGTGGGCAAGGCGCTGCTGGCGACGACGGTGGTGTTCGCGCTGGGATTCATGGTGTTCGGCGCGTCGGGGATGTCGACCAACCAGGCGCTCGGCCTGCTCGTCGGCATAACCGTCATCGTCGCCCTGCTGGCGGATTTCCTGTTCCTGCCGCCGCTCCTGATGGCGCTCGACGGAACCAAGGAAACGAGCGAGCAGATCCGGGAACGGCTGCGGCGCCCGACCGAACGGGTCGGGTAGGACAGCGCCCCCGGCATGAGTTGTGCTACCATTGGCCGAAGACAGGAGGAAACGGTGATCCGCACCCCTCTCCCCCGCCCCGCCCTCGCGTTGCCGGGGATTCTTCTTGCCGCCGCCCTGGCGGTCGAACCGGCCGCCGTCCGGGCGGCGGAGAACGCCGAGGAGGCCGGACTCAGGATCGCGACCGAGGCCCGCGAGCGCCAGAAGGGCTTCGGCAATTTCACCGCGAACCTGACCATGATCCTGCGAAACAAGCGCGGGCAGGAAAGCAAGCGGGAGCTCGGCCTGAAGGTCATCGAGGTCGAGGGGGACGGCGATCGGAGCCTGTTCGTCTTCGGCCGGCCGCGAAACGTCAGGGGAACCGGGTTTCTCGTCCATGCCCACAAGACCGGGCCGGACGACCAGTGGCTCTATCTTCCGGCGCTGAAGCGGGTCAAGCGCATCAGCTCCTCGAAACAGTCCGGTTCCTTCATGGGGAGCGAGTTCTCGTACGAGGACATGGGCGCCGTCGAGGTCGAGAAATTCAGGCATCGGCGCCTGCGCGAGGAGGCCTGCGGCAAGCTGCGATGCACCGTTCTGGAGCGCGTCCCGCTCAGCCGGGATTCGGGATATTCCCGCCAGGTGATCTGGCTCGACCGCGAGGAGCTCCGCACCCGGCAAATCCAGTATTTCGACCGCAGGGAAAAGCTCCTCAAGACGCTCGTGGTCGAGGATTACAAGAAATACCTCGACCGATTCTGGCGGGGCGGCAAGCTCACCATGACCAACCACCTCACCAGGAAGAGCACCGTGCTGCTCTGGTCGGACTACGCGTTCGGCACCGACCTCGATCTCGGCGATTTCACCCAGACGGCGCTGAAACGCGCGCGGTAGGAGTCGGGCCGGCAGCTCGTGCCTCCGCCCGGCGATCCGGAACTTCAGCTTCTCGGTCGGCTTCATCGACGGAAGCGGGCTGAATTTGAGCGCAGCGGGCCCGCCTTCCCGCGGGACCGGACCGCGCCGTGCCGGCGCGGTCTACCCCGGGTCCCGCCGCCCGTCGCCCGGGTCGATCGACGCGGAAACCGGCTCCCCGCCCCGGCCCCCGCACACCCGCCCGCCCGGATAGAACTGCTCGCAATAGCGCCGGTAGACGCCGATCTCGCCGTCGGAGCGGCAGAGATGCGGGCGCGGGCGGTAGCGTTTGCGGCCCCAGATGGCGACGTCCTGCATCACGTCCCGGCGCTGCGCCGCGATGACGATCCTGTTCATCAGCCGGGTGCGCGGCCCGGCGGGGAGGAAGCGGAGGCCCACGATCGGCCGCCTCGGCCTCGTTATCCGCCGGACCCGGCTCACCAGCGTCAGCTCGACGAGCGCGCCGTCGACCGGGGTCGCGAGCACCCAGAGGCGCGTGTCCATGCCGATCGAATGCTCGCGGACCTCGACCAGCGAATAGCCGAGCCCGTGCACGTGGGTGACGGCGGAGACGTCCCAGGCGAAGAGTCTTATGCCGGCGACCGTGTGGGACCGCCTGAAGTCGAAGCGGCTGGTGAGCCGGGCGCCCTCGACCTCGACCGGACCGGCCGCGCTCACCGCGTCGTAGCCGTGCACGTAGCGGAGATGCGCGAGGTCGACGGAATTTTCGGTGGTTTCCTGGGGATGCCCCGGGAAGCGGACGCTCCAGAACTCGGGATCGCCCCAGTCGTCCGCGCCGCCTCCGGGCGCGGGAAGCTCCCACCGCGGCTCCCGCCCGCCGATGCCGTGCCACGCGAAGACCAGCCCCTCGAGCTCGCGGGTCTCGAACAGGTCGAGCCGGGCGGACCGGGGCGGCGGCGCGTAGGGGGTGGCGACGCAGCGTCCGCCGATGTCGTATTCGTAGCCGTGGAAGGGGCAGACGAGGCGCCCGTCGCGCACCCGCCCGCCGGTCTCGGGCCCGAGATCGGAGCCCAGATGCGGGCACGCCGCGTCGGCCACGCGGATCGCGCCGGCATCGTCGCACCAGGCGACGATCCGCCCGCCCAGCCAGGTTTTCCCGATGAGCTTCCGCTTCCCGATCGCCGCGCGGCTCGCGACGAAATACCAGCCCGCCGGAAACGGGTGGAGCGCGGGCGCGGCGTCGTGCTCGTATGGGTCGGTCGTCATCTTCGCCCGCCGCTCAGGCTATCCGCCGCCGGTGCGAATTGGAACCCGCTTGCCCGGGCGGCGATTCCCGCCGACGGGGGCCCGGTGGCCGGGTCGGGGCCGGGCTGCTAGCCTCGCGGGCGCGCGAACGGGAGCGCGGCACGGAAACCGGCACGGGAGGGGCGCGGCATGACAGGTATCTTCGGCATGGCGGGACGGGGCCGCCGGGCGGCCGCGCCGGCCGCGGTTCTCGCCCTCGGGATCGCGGCGGCGGCGGCCTCGGATGCGCGCGCGGCGGACGCGAGATGGGGCGACGGCAGGTGGTATGCCGGGCTCGCCGTGCCGGTCATGTTCATCGACGACACGGAGTCGACGACGACTGGAAGCCAGAGTTTGGGGCAGCCGCCGGCGATCGCGTACAGCTCCAAATCCACCTCGGAGTACGAAACCGGGTTCAAGGTGGCCGGCACGGTGGGCTACGAGCTCGGCGGGGGCTTCCGCGTCGAAGGCGAGCTGTTCTTCGCGCGGGCGGAGGTCGCCAGGGTGACCTACAAGGGCGTGAACGCGGCCGGAAACGCGATTCCGCTCACGGTGGAAATCCCGGTCTCCGGCACCGCCGACCAGTTCGGCGCCTTCGCGAGCGCGTGGTACGATTTCCGGACCGGCACCGACTGGATCCCCTATGTCGGCGGCGGGCTGGGATTCATCCGGGTGGACCAGGGCGAGCTGGACTACGATTCCCAGCAGCTGTTCCGCGACACGGTGGCGGCGCTGGGGGCCGCCAACCCCAACCTGCCCGATCCGGAGCAACTGCCCGCGGTGCCCGAGATTTCGACGACCGAAACCGTGTTCGCCTACCATGTCGGGATCGGCACGGGCTACCGGCTCAACGACAACGTCATCCTCCAGGCGGGCTATCGCTTTCAGACGGCCGAGGAGCTGGAGTTCGAAGGCAGAAACGCCGCCGGTTCCGTCAACGTAACCTCGGGCCTCCGCATCCACCTCCTCGAGATCGGCGTCCGCTACCGGTTCTAGGGCGGGTTGGGCGGTACGCTCCTCTACCCCGCCGCCCGCGGCCGGATCGCGTCGAGCGCGGCGCCCTGCTCCCGCTCCGCGAGCGCCAGTTCGTAGCGGTCCTGAAGGTTCATCCAGCTCCGCGCATCGGTGCCGAAATAGCGCGCCAACCGCAGCGCGGTCTCCGCCGTGATCCCGCGCCGCCCGCGCACGATCTCGCTGATCCGCGCCGGAGTCACCCCGACCGCCGCGGCAAGCGCGGTGGCGGAGAGGCCCATCGGCTCCATGAAATCGTGCTTGAGGACTTCGCCGGGGTGGATGGGGTCGAGGCGGGTCATGGCGATGTCTCCTTTTGCCGGGCGGTCCCGGGAGACCGGGCGGCCTCGCGGTCCGCGCGGGGATGGTCTACAGATAGAGTTCCGTTACGGGACGGCAACCGGCCGGCGGAGAGCTCATCGCGATGGACACCCGAACCCCGGAGCAGCGCCGGCGCATCATGCGGTCGGTCAAGAGCAGGAACACCGGTCCCGAGCTCGTCGTCCGCCGGCTGCTGCACGGCATGGGCTACCGCTACCGGCTGCACCGGAAGGATTTGCCGGGCCGGCCCGACATCGCGCTCGGCCCCCGGCGCAAGGCGATCTTCGTCCACGGCTGTTTCTGGCACGGCCACGACTGCCCCAAGGGGCGCCTGCCGAAGTCCCGCCTCGATTACTGGCAACCCAAGGTTGACAAGAACAGGGAACGCGATAGAACGAAAGAAGAACAATTGAAATCGCTGGGGTGGAGCGTGCTGACGATCTGGCAATGCGAGACGAAGGATCTGGAGGCGCTGGCCACGCGCCTACAAGATTTTGTGGATAGCGGCGAAATTCGATCGACATCCGGTAGGGAGGGTGCTAGGATCGTCCGCGACGACGGCGGCGACCGGGGTTCCGCGGCATGAGACCCATCGGGATCGACCTTTTCGCCGGGGCCGGCGGGCTGAGCCTCGGGTTCGAGCAGGCCGGCTTCGACGTGGCCGCGGCGGTCGAGATCGACCCGGTGCATTGCGCGGTCCACAAGTTCAACTTCCCGAACGCGGCGATCCTGCCGCACCCGATCGAGACGCTCTCGGGCACGGACATCGCGAAAGCGGCCGGGCTCGACGGGCGCCGGGTCGATTGCGTGTTCGGCGGCGCGCCGTGCCAGGGCTTCTCGCTGATCGGCCACCGCGCGCTCGACGACCCGCGCAACCGCCTGGTCCGCGAGTTCGTCCGCATCGTCGCAGAGCTCGACGCCCGGACCTTCGTGTTCGAGAACGTGAAGGGCCTCACGGTGGGGAGGCATCGCGGCTTCCTCGACGAGATCGTGGAGGAGTTCGCCGCGGCCGGATACGCGGTGCGGGTGCCCTGGCGGGTGCTCAACGCCGGCAACTACGGCGTGCCGCAGCACCGCGAGCGCCTGATCCTGCTCGGCGCGCGCGAGGGAGAGACGCTGCCCGATTATCCGGAACCCGCGACGAACCTCGCCGGGACGCGGCGGCGCATCGCAAACCTGCCGGACGGGCCGACCTGCGGCGATGCGCTGGGCGACCTCCCGGACGCCGACGGGTTCGAGGCGCTGACGGGCTCGGATGCCGTCCCGACGGACGCGTTCGCCGAGCCGTCGCCCTATGCCGCGGGGCTCCGGTGCCTGACCAACGATTCCTGGCACTGCGGTTATGCGCGGGCGTGGGACCCCGGCGAACTCACGTCGAGCGCGCGCACCGCGCACACCGACATTTCGCGCCGGCGCTTCCGCGAGACCGGACCCGGCGCGACGGAGCCGATCAGCCGGTTCTTCAAGCTGTCCGAGAAGGGCGTCAGCAACACGCTCCGCGCCGGCACCGACGGGGCGCGCGGCGCGTTCACCAGCCCGCGGCCGATCCACTACCGGTACGAGCGCTGCGTGACGGTGCGCGAGATGGCGCGGCTGCACGGCTTCCCCGACTGGTTCCGCTTCAACGCGACCAAGTGGCACGGCGCGCGCCAGATCGGCAACGCCGTCCCGCCGCCGCTCGCAAGGGCGGTCGCGGGCAGCGTGACGATAGCGCTCGGCCGGGCCCCGACGCCGGGAGAGGGCATGATCGAGCTCGGAGATCCCGCGCTGCTCGCCTTCGACCTCTCCGCCGCCGCCCGGCATTTCGGCGTCGCCCCCCCGCCCAGCCGCCGCGACCGCAAGAGCGGCGCGAGGAAGCGGAAGCAGGTCGATATCGAGCGGGAGCGGTTGGGCGAACTTGCGGTCCATGCCTAGAGAGCTCAACCGGTACCAGAAGCTGATCCGGAAGGTATTTTTCGACCGCTACAAGCAGGGGCTGAAAGAGTTCGAGTTCGTTCGCGAGGAGCTGGAGGACGCCGCCGCCGCGCTCGGCTTCGCGCGGGTCAAGAACATCGGCGACGTCCCCTATTCCTTCCGCTACCGCAACAAGCTGCCGGACGACATCCTCGCGACCCAGCCGGACGGGCGCGAATGGATCATTCTCGGCGCCGGCAAGGGCCGCTACCGGTTCAAGCTCTTCAAGCGGGCCAACATCCTGCCGCGCGAGGGGCTCGTCGTCACCGACATTCCCGACGCGACGCCGGAGTTGATCCGCTACCACGCGATGGGCGACGAACAGGCCCTGCTCGCCATCGTCCGCTACAACCGGCTGATCGACACCTTCCTCGGCCTCACCACCTACAGCCTTCAGAACCACCTGCGAACGACGGTCGAGGGCATCGGACAGATCGAGATCGACGAGCTCTATATCGGCCTCGACAAGCACGGCTGCCACCACATCGTCCCCGTCCAGGCCAAGGGCGGAAAGGACCGCATCGGCGTCGTCCAGGTCATGCAGGACATCGGATTCGTGGAACAGAAATTCCCCGGGATGCGCTGTCGCGCCATCGCCGCTCAGTTCATGAAGGACGGGGAGATCGCGCTGTTCGAATTGACGTTGAGAGACGACGAGATACGGGTCGTCGATGAGCGGCATTATCGGCTCGTGCCGGCAGACAGGCTGGACAAAGACGCGATCCGAGACTATCGCTACTGAGAATGCGTTGAGGGCAATCAGAATGTCGAGTTATTTGTCTTGAACTTGAGAAAGGCCTCGACAAATGAGCACAAAGTTAGGAGTTTGTGACTTCGGTTGAATTATTGGACTCGCCTGCATTCTCCTCCTGTTCTGCAATTCGCTGTCTAATCTTCTTAACTATGTCTGTCATCTCTCCTTTTGCATTGTACCATAATATAAGCAGAAAGCTTCCGCCGACAATTCCTACAACAGCTAGAACCACAAATACAACAAGCACAGCAAGGGAAGGGGCGTTCGCGCTAACTAAAGATACAAAAAACGAAAATCCTAATGTCAACAGGAAAATTCCAAAATTCAAATGAACTGAATAGGGCGAGCCTTTTTCCAATGTATCTAATTCCGTTTCTGTTATCTCGTAAAGTGACAAGGAATCCACTCGACCGCGCACGATTCTAACTTCATTGTATCCAGTATATTGCTCGTCTTGAATCATTAAAGATTTTCCTTCAACCATTCGTTCTTGCACATACTGTGCCGCCAAGCAGCTTCAACTCCGGATTTAACAACGAATATTCGATCATCTTTACCCACGATACCGCTAAGGTGATCGCGTATGTTTACCGCAGATTTCTCTGTCACAACTGCCCATGTTGATTCAGTAACATGAGCCCACTTGGAATATGTCTTTATCGCATCGTGCAGAGCCTTATAATTCCGGTCTCCTTGCAGATCGTATGAAATTATGTAACACTTCATTGGCGGGCCTGATCGCTATGGGGGTTATCTTTTCAGCGTGCTATTGTGTAACGCAAGGCGTACGATACCAAAATATTGCAGGGTCGTCAAGTTGTGTTAACAAGATTGGTTGGTTGGAAACGATAATAACAGTGGTTGTGCGATTATAGCAAACAGGCGCTGTCTTGCGATCTCCTGATAGAATCAAACCGTTGCCAACAGGTGACTTGGACAGCCGGACTGCCTGTTTTGCTTCCAAAGGAAGGAACGTTCTTACAGTTACGTTTAGAGACAGGCGTCCGCGCCCAGCCGATCAATGATCGCAAGCACGTCCTCGGTGCGGCCGGCACGGATCGGGGCGATGACGCGTTCGCCGTCGAGCTGCGGATGCCGCGCGTAGAGCCAGGCGCGGATTCCGCCGGGACGGTAATACTCCCCGAGGCGCGTCACGACAAAGGCGAGATTGGAGACGAGGAGTTCCGTTTTCGGGCGCGGCGCCTCGCGGCCGGTCTCCCAGCGCGAGACAGTCGCCGCGGAAACCCCAACAAAATTCGCGATGTCGGTTGTCTTGACGCCGCCGGTATCGCGCAGGCGCTCGATGAGTTGAACGAATGCCGGTGCCGTTTCCGTCTTCACCGCCGTGCCCGTTTCTTTGCCGGCCCCTTCTCCGCCCGGCGCCGCCGCGCCTGGGCGAGTTCGTAGGCCGCCTGCATACGCATCCAGTGATCGGCGGTGCCCCAGCCGATGTCTTCCAGCGCGAGCGCCATGTTGGCGGAGAGACCCGCATGGCCGTTGAGGAAGCGGGACAGAGTGCCGCGCTCGCAGCAGAGGCGCGCCGCCGTTTCGGTGACGGTCCAGCCGGCGTCGTCCATGCTGTCGCGGACCAGCTTGCCGAGGTGCGGCGGGTCGGGCATCGGTTTCGCGCGCGGGGCGTCCCGGTTCTTCATCGGCTTCCGTAACGTATAGCGCTACACGCCCCCCATCACTCCTCCGGCGGGGTCACGGGGCCGTCTTTCTGGTACACCCCCTCGGTCAGCCGCTTCACCAAATCGTCGAACTGGTCCAGCGTGGTGTAGCGGATGGTGAGGTCGCCTTGTTCCTCGCCGCGCGGGGTGACGGAGACCTTGACGCCGAGCATGCGGAACAGCCGGCGCTCGATCTCGACGATGTCGTGCGATTTCTCCGTCCGCGGGCGCGGGCCGCGGCGTTGTTTCGGCTCGGCGTCGCCCGAGATCAGCCGTTCGGTGTCGCGCACGGTGAGGTTGCGGCGGACGATCTGCAGCGCGACCGCCATCGGGTCGGGCGCGTTCAAGAGCGCGCGGCCGTGCCCGGCCGAGATCGCGCCGCCGTTGAGCAGCTGCTTGACCGGGCCCGGCAGATGGAGCAGGCGGAGCGCGTTGGCGATGTGGCTGCGGCTCTTGCCGAGCGCGCGCGAGAGTTCGTCCTGGGTGCGGTCGAACTCCTCGGTCAGGCGGCGGTAGCCCTCGGCCTCCTCGACCGGGGTGAGGTCCTGGCGCTGGATGTTCTCGATCAGCGCGACCTCGAGCGCGGCCGCGTCGGAGAGCTCCTGGACGAGTACCGGCACCTCGTGCAGCCCCGCGGCCTGGGCCGCGCGCCAGCGCCGCTCGCCGGCGACGATCTGGTAGCGCCCCTCGGCGTCCGGGTCGGCGCGGACGATCAGCGGCTGGATGACGCCGCGTTCCCGGACCGAATCGATCAGCGCCGCCATCGCCCCGTCCTCGAAGGTCTCGCGCGGCTGGAAGGGGCCCGGCACGAGGTCGCCGATCGGGAGCCTGGCCGCGCCTCCGCCCCCACCCCCGCCCGCGCCGGGCCCCGGGGCCGTCCCTTGCGGCGCCGGCCGCCCGCTCTCCTCGAACAGCGCCTCGAGCCCGCGGCCGAGCTTCGATTTCGGGTCTTCGGTCATGCGGTGGCTCCCCGTTCGCGCCGCAGGATCTCGCCCGCGAGGTGCATGTAGGCGCGCGCGCCCGAGCAGCGGTGGTCGTAGAGCAGCACCGGCTTGCCGTGCGACGGCGCCTCCGACACCCGGACGTTGCGCGGGATCACGGTGTCGTAGACCTTGTCGCGGAAGAAGCCGCGCACGTCTTCGGCGACCAGCGCGCTCAGCCGGTTGCGGGTGTCGTACATGGTAAGAACGATGCCCTGTATCTGCAACTTCCGGTTGTAGTTGGCCCGCACCCGCTCGACGGTGCGGACCAGCTGGCTCAGCCCTTCGAGCGCCAGGAATTCGCACTGGAGCGGCACCAGCACCCGGCCGGCGGCGGCGAGCGCGTTGAGCGTGAGCAGGCCGAGCGCCGGCGGGCAGTCGATGAAGATATAGTCGTGCGCCGCCTCCTCCGCCCCGGTCAGCGCGTCGCGCAGGCGGTAGACCCGGCGGTGCGCGGCGGCGAGCTCGATCTCGGCGCCCGAGAGGTCCTCGGTCGCGGGCACGATGCGGAGCCCCGGGATCTCGGTCGCGCGCGCGACGTCGGCGACGCTCGCGCGCGCGGCGAGCACGTCGTAGCTCCCCGCCGCGCGGTCGGCGCGGGCGATGCCGAGCCCGGTGGAGGCGTTGCCCTGCGGGTCGAGGTCGATCACCAGCACCCGCTTCTTCGCCGCGGCCAGGGCGGCGGCGAGGTTGATCGCGGTGGTTGTCTTGCCGACGCCGCCCTTCTGGTTGGCGACCGCGACGATGCCGGTCCGGCTGGGGGTCGTGCTGTCGCCTGTCATGCGGTGCGGTCGGTCCCGGCGAAGCGCTCGACGATGAGGATCCGCGCCGCGGGCTCGGTCGCGCTCGGCGCGTCGCGGGCCGAGATATGCCACGCGGCCCGGGCTTCGGTCAATTCCTCGCGCCAGCGCGCGCCCTTGGGGAACAGGCAGACCGGCGGATCGCC
>JAJEHI010000014.1 GCA_022823775.1 Defluviicoccus sp.
CTCGTAGAGCGCCCGCGCGCGGCGCAGGTTGGCGACGGCGTTGTTGGCCGTGGCCTCCGCTTGGCGCAGAGCCGCTTCCGCTTCCCTCACCTGCAGCCGATAGTGTCAAGCGACACTCAAAACTGACCCCCGGGCGACAGCGAAAACTGACCCCGAAGAAACGGCGTATGTAGCTCCACAACGACGATTTTCCGTGGTCGATGCCGACTGCAACCGGGCGGCGGCTCCGGTCCGCCGCACCCTTCCCGAATCCTGGCCGCCCGCTGCGTCCGCCGAATCGTCGTGGACGGCCGGGACGCCCCGTCCAGGCCGGGCCGCAAGGCCCATAACTGCCATCCGAGCCGCGGGGCGGGCGGCGTGTCACCCGCAGGGCCGTAGCATCGCGGAGGACGCGCGCCGCGCGTTGACACGCCGCCCGGCCCGCAGCTACGCGGCACCGACCTCCCGACAAGCCGCCGTGCGCCCCGGGGACGGGTCGGAACCGGAGAGCACGACCCCGCAGGCATCCACGGCCTCCCGATGCCGGCACCCGGCTCCGTTCGTGGCCGCCGACCGGAAGCTGCCGCGGTCGTCTAGCCGTCACGACCGAAGCCCCTGGGCAGCTCGACAGCCTCCAGCACTGACAGGTCCAGATCGCAGACCTCCTCGAGCAACGCCGCCGTCGCGGACCCGGCGAGGGATTCCGGCAACGCGTCCCGCCACGCCCGGTACTCGTCCTGCAGCGCCAGGAGCGTCCGCACCGCGTCGTCCCACCGCTGCGGCCGCGACCTCCGGTCGGCCGGCCGGCGGTACCGGACCCGGGACTCGCCGGCCTGCCGACGCTCCCGGTAGCGCGCCTGCCGCTCCGCGTTCGTCAACGCCACGACCACTCCACACCGTTACGTAACGGACCGGTGACAGGCGGCTCGGCGCCAGCGACCGGCCGGACGTTCGCGGCCGGCGGCGCGTTCCAGCCGGCCGACAACCGCCACGCCGGCCGAAGGGCGGCGTGGCGCGGCCCCGGCGGGTGAACGTGAGCCTCCGTCGTCGCCCGCCGCGGTGTCGGTCGCGTGGTCATGACGACACCTGCGGACGGGTCTCCGACGCGCCCGGCTTCGGGGCCGGGATATTCAGGGCGCCCGCTCGACGCTTCTCCCGCAGCCGGTAGCTCTCCCCGGTGATCGTCAGCACGTGGCTGTGATGCAGCAGCCGGTCGAGGATCGCGGTCGCGACCACCGCGTCGCCGAACACCTCGCCCCATTCCCCGACCGGGCGGTTCGACGTGATCAGCATGCTGCCGCGCCCGTAGCGCCTCGAGACGAGCTGGAAGAACAGGTGCGCGGCATGCGCTTCGAAGGGGAGGTACCCCAGCTCGTCGGCAATGATTAACCTCGGCTTGGCGTAGAAGGCCAGGCGGTCCTCCAGCCGGCCCGCGCTGTGCGCCTTGACCAACGCCGCCATCAGCGCCTGCGCCGTCGTGAACAGCACCGAGTAGCGCTGCCGGATCGCCTCGCGCCCGAGCGCGATCGCCAGATGCGTCTTCCCGACCCCCGGCGGACCGAGCACCAGGAGCGCATCGCCGTGCGCCACCCACCGCGACGCCGCCAGCTCCCGCACCTGACGCCGGTCGACGCTCGGCTGCGCCTTGAAGTCGAAGTCGGCGAGCTCGCGCACCATCGGGAAGCGCGCGATCTTCAACGCCATCTCGATGCGCCGCTCGTCCTTGCGGGCGACCTCCCGTTCGATGAACAGCGCCAGCGCCTCCCGCAGCGTCAGCTTCTTCTCTGCCGCCTCGTCGAGCAGGTTGTCGAGCTGGTCGCGGATCGCGGTCAGCTTCAACCGCGTCAGCCAGCCGAGAAGCGTCTCATGGTCCACGGCCATCAGAAACTCCCCCCGGCCACCGCCGCGTACTCGTCAAGCGGACGCAGCAGCGCCGGCTTCGGCCGGGCCGCTTCGGTCCCGGCCGGGCGCGGGCCGCCGACGACCCCGGCCAGGTGGGCGCGGTCGGTGACCCGCCCATGACGCCCCGGATGCTCGACATGCTCCGCGACAACCCCGGCGCCGTGGTGGACGCGCACCCGGCCGCCGCTGACCTCCACCCGCACCCGCTCGCCGATCAGCCGCCACGGCACCGAGTACGCGTTGGTATCGACCACCACCGCGCAGTCGGCATGAACCGTCCGAACCAGCTCCCGCAACTGCCCGAACGGCGGCCGGCCCGCACACGGGCGCAGGCTCTCCGCTTCGCGGGCGAAGCGCTCGAGGGGGACCTCGCCGGTGGTGCCGTGGCGACGCCGGTCCGCAATCTCCCGTTGCCACCACCCGAGATGCGCCTCCATCCCCGCCCAGCTCTCGAAGCGATGGCCGGCGATCGCGTTTCCCTTGACGTAGCCGACGCCGCGCTCGTCCTTCCCCTTCGTCCGGGCCCGATACGGCGCGCAGGCCCGCGGCCGGAACCCCCAGTAGGCCGCGAACGCCAGGAACCGGTGGTTGAACTCGACCTCCCGCGTCTCCGCGTCGTGGATGACCACCAGCGGCCGCGGGTTGTCGATCAGCACCTCCCGGGTCACGCCGCCGAAGTGGCGGAACGCGCCCTCGAAACCGCGGAACCACGACGACTGCCGCTCGTGCCGGAACGCCGCCACATAGCACCGCCGCGAGTAGCCCAGCGTCGCCACGAACAGGTAGACGCGCACCAGCTCGTCGGCAATCGGCACCCGCCGCTGGCCGAAGTCAACCTGGAGCTGGCGTCCCGGAGGTGTCTCGAACCGCACCGTCGCCTTCGCCTCGGCCGTCAGCAGCCGCCGGAACGGCGCCACCGCCCGCTCGACCGTGCGCAGGCTCACGTCGATCCCCTGCTCCCGGACCAGGTCCTGGCGCACCACCTCGGCATTGCCGTGATGCTGGAAGAAGCGCTCCTTCAGCCACGCCTCCTGATCCCCGAGCTTGCCGCCGTCCGCCTGTCGGCTGTACGCCATCCAGCCGTCGGCCGCGACGTACCGTCTCACCGTGTTCTTGCTGCACCCGAACTCCCTCGCGATACGTCCCAGCCCCCAACCGAGCGCCCGCAGGTGCAGCATCGCCTCCACCTCGTCTGACTTCTTCATCTGTGCCCGTGGCCTCCCTGCCCACGGGCCGACATCCTCGCATCCCGTCATCTGCTGACTCCTCCCTTGGAACAGGGGGGTCAGTTTTCACTGTCGCTGGGGGGTCAGTTTTCACTGTCGCCTAACAACTTTCTTCGCGGGGTCGCGGTGGAGGCGGAAGATGCGACGAGGCGTATCCGACGGGTCGACGCCCTGATGGCCGAGTGGCGCAGACTGCTCGGAGGAGAGAAGTCGAAGCTGCCCGAGGCGCTTCTGGTGCTCTTCGCCGAGAATCCCTTCTGGACGACGACCCGCGTCGCCAGGCGGCTCGACGTCGCGTACACGACGGCCGCCCGCGCGATCGACCGGCTCCAGGCCGCGGGCATCGTCGCCC
>JAJEHI010000030.1 GCA_022823775.1 Defluviicoccus sp.
CAGCGCGCCACCGCCGGGGCCGCCCGCCGCCCGCGCGGCGCGAGCGGCCGGTCGAAATCGTCGAGCCCGGGATCGCCCCAGTCCGATTTCGCGTGTCTCAGCAGATAAAGCGTGCGCATCGCCGAAAAGGATAGGCCGGCGGGGGAGGCCGTGTCAGGCCCCGGCTTTCCCTTGACGGTCGCGGCGAAAGCGTGAACGCTCGACCGATGGACGACGCGCGACCGCAAACCGTTGCCGCGGGCGAACGCCCGTCCTCGCCGCTCGCCGGCAGCCCGGACCGCTTCATCAACCGCGAGCTTTCCTGGCTCGCCTTCAACGAGCGCGTGCTCGAGGAGGCGTCCAACACGGCGCACCCGCTGCTGGAGCGGCTCCGTTTCGTCTCGATCTCGGCGGCCAATCTGGACGAGTTCTACATGGTGCGCGTCGCCGGGCTGAAGAGCCAGATCCAGGCCGGCGTGACCGCGCGCAGCGCCGACGGGCTGACTCCGGGCGAACAGCTGCACGCGGTCAACGAACGCGCCCGCACGCTGATGCGCGACCAGCAGCGCTGCTGGCGCGAGCTCCGCGAGGGGATGCGCGACGAAGGGATCGAGGTGCTGGAGCCGGAGGCGCTGACGGACGACGAGAGCGCCTGGCTCAGGGCCTGGTTCGTGAGGGAGATCTTCCCCGCCCTCACCCCGGTCGCGATCGACCCGGCGCACCCCTTCCCCTTCATCCCCAATCTCGGCTTCTCGCTGGTGCTGTCGATGAAGCGGAAGGACGAGGAGACCTCCGCCGGGCTGGTCGCGCTGCCGCGCACGATCGACCGCTTCGTCCGGCTGGAGAGCCGGAAGTCCGCCTTCGTCGCGCTCGAACAGGTGGTGCGGGTCCATCTCGACCTGCTGTTCCCCGGCTTCGAGCTGCAGGACGTGGGCGTGTTCCGCGTCATCCGCGACAGCGACATCGAGATCGAGGAAGAGGCCGAGGACCTGGTCCGCGAGTCCGAGGAGCTGCTGCGCCGGCGCCGGCGCGGTTCGGTGATCCGCCTCAAGATCAACGCCGACGTGCCGGCCGCGCTGCGCGCCTTCGTGGTCGAAAGCCTCGGCGTCGACGAGGAGGACGTGTTCGATGTCGACGGGCTGCTCGGCCTCGCCGAGACCTCGCAGCTCATCCTGCGCGACCGTCCGGACCTCGTCTTCGAGCCCTACACGCCGCGCTTCCCCGAGCGCATCCTCGACCACGACGGCGACTGCTTCGCCGCGATCCGCCAGAAGGACATCATCGTCCACCACCCCTATGAGAGCTTCGACGTGGTGGTGAGCTTCCTGCGCCAGGCGGCGGAAGACCCCAACGTGGTCGCGATCAAGCAGACGCTCTACCGCACCGGCGAGGACTCGCCGATCGTCGCCGCGCTGCGCGACGCCGCCGAGCGCGGCAAGTCGGTCACCGCGCTGATCGAGCTCAAGGCGCGGTTCGACGAGGAGCGCAACATCCGCTGGGCGCGCGACCTCGAACGCGCCGGCGCGCAGGTGGTGTTCGGCTTCGTCCAGCTCAAGACCCACGCCAAGGTCTCGCTGGTGGTCCGGCGCGAGCAGAACGGGCTGCAGACTTACGCTCATTTCGGCACCGGGAACTACCACCCGGTCAACGCCCGCATCTATACCGATCTCTCGCACTTCACCTGCGACGCGACCTTCTGCCGGGACGCGGCGAAGCTGTTCAACTACATGACCGGGACGGGCGTGCCGGAGGCGATGGAGCGGATCTCCGTCTCGCCCATCGACATGCGCGATACCCTGGTCCGCCTGGTCGATGACGAGATCGAGAACGCGCGCGCGGGCCGGCCCGCCTGGATCCTCGCCAAGATGAACTCGCTGGTCGACCCGGAGATCATCGACTGCCTCTACCGCGCTTCGCGGGAGGGCGTCGGCATCGACCTGATCGTGCGCGGCATATGCTGCCTCAGGCCGGGCGTGCCGGGCCTGTCGGACAACATCCGGGTGAAAAGCATCGTCGGCCGCTTCCTGGAGCACAGCCGGATCGTCTGCTTCGGCGCGGCGCATCCGCGCGGCTCGTCGAAGGCCAAGGTCTACATCTCGTCGGCCGACTGGATGCCGCGCAACCTCGACCGCCGGGTGGAGACCCTGATCCCGATCCTCAACCGGACCGTCCACCGCCAGGTGCTCGACCGGATCATGGGCGCGAACCTGATGGACGAGGCGCAGAGCTGGACGCTCGACGCGGACGGCACCTACCGCCGCGCCGACGCCACCGAGCACGCCTTCAGCGCCCACGAATACTTCATGACCAACCCGAGCCTGTCGGGCCGGGGAAGCGCGCTGGAAAACGAAGACTCCGGCGCCCCCGCCTGAGGCGTATCCCGGGAATCCGGCCGAAAGCGTTCATGCCCGCAACGAAACCGATCGAGGCGTTGGACCCGCAACCCGGCCTTGCCCCCGCCGACCCCCCGGTGGCGGTGGTCGATATCGGGTCGAACACCGTGCGGCTCGTCGTCTATGACGGCTATCGCCGCGCGCCGGTGCCGATGTTCAACGAGAGCGCCGCCTGCGGGCTCGGCGGCGACCTCGCGACCACCGGCGCGATCGGCGGCGAGGCGGCCGGGCGGGCGTTGCGCGCGATCGCCCGGTTCGGCCGGCTCGCGCGCGGGATGGGCGTGGCGGAGCCCGCCTTCATCGCCACCGCGGCGGTGCGCGAGGCGTCCAACGGCGGTGACTTCGTGTGCGAGGTCGGGCGCCGCTGCGGCGAGACCGTCGATGTGCTGAGCGGCGAGGACGAGGCGCGGCTGTCGGCCCTCGGCGTGATCTCCGGCATGCCGGGGGCGGACGGAATCGTGGCCGACCTCGGCGGCGGCAGCCTTGAGCTGGTCGACATCAGGCGCGGCAGGATCGCCAGCCAGGCGACGCTGCCGCTCGGGATCCTGCGCTACGGCGACCGCCGCCCGCAGCAACGCAAGACGATGCTCGGCGAAATCCGCTCCGAGCTCGCCTCGATCCGGTGGCTCAAGGGCGGCGAAGGCCGCGCCTTCTATCCGGTAGGCGGGGCGTGGCGCGCGGTCGCCCGGCTCCACATGGCGCGCGCCGACCACCCGCTCCACATCATCGACGGATACCGGGTGCCGGCGCGAGACATGCGGGACCTCGCCGACGTGGTGGGCCGGTTGAGCCCGCGCTCTCTGGAACAGATCGCGGGCGTGTCGCGCAGGCGGCGCGACAGCCTGCCCGTCGCCTGCGACATGATGGGCGCGGTCCTGCGCGCGACCGGCGCGAAGACGGTGGCGTTTTCGGCGCAGGGCCTGCGCGAGGGCTACCTCTACGCCGGCCTCGACGCGAAGCGTCGGCGCGACGATCCGGTGCTGGTCGCCGCCACGGCGCTCGCGGCGCGGGACGCCCGCTTCGGCCCGATCGGGGAGACGCTGTTCGACTGGATCGACCCCCTCTTCCAGGGGCGCCGCAAGGGCCGCAAGCGCCTGCGCCTGGTCGCCTGCCACCTCGCCGACATCGGCTGGCGCGAGCATCCCGACTACCGCGCGGTGCAGACGATGCACCGCATCCAGCGTTTCCCCTTCATGGGGCTGAGGCACGACGACCGCGCGTTCCTCGGCTACGCCGCCTTCGTGCGCTACGGCGGCGACGCCGGCGCGCCGGAGGCCCAGCCGCTCCACCGGCTGATGTCGGAGCGCCTCCGCCACCGCGCCGAGACGATCGGCCAGGCGGTGCGGCTCGCGTTCCGGGTCTCGGGCGGGGCGCGGAGCGTGCTAGGCCGCTCGGCGCTGATCGTCGACAAGGACCGTCTGTCGCTCCGCCTGCCGGACAACGGCTCCTCCCCCTTCGACGATTCGGTGGCGCGCCAGTTCGACACCCTCGCCGCCACGGCCGGAATGCGCGCGGGGCGGATCGTGGGGTAGCGATACCGGAGAGCCGCGGGCGGCGGATTTTTCGGCGGCCTGTCAGACCATGTCGCTCAAGAGCGTTGCGATACCCAGAAAGCTGAAGAAGCCCGTCACGTCGGTCACGGTGGTGAAAACGATCGACGAGGATTGGGCCGGGTCCCGCCGCAGCGCGGTCGGCAGCATCGGAATCGCGCCGCCTAGTGCGACATCAGGACCGGCACGGTCATGCGTCTCAGGATGTCGCGCGTCATGCCGCCCAGCAGCAGCTCCCTCATGCGGTGACGACCGTAGGCGCCCATGACGAGCAGACCCGCGCCGTCGTCGGCGACCGCGTTCAACAGGACGTTGCCGGCGTCGATATCCGTCGTGGAGACCGTGTGCCGAGCCTCCGCCGTCACGCCGTGCCGCGCCAGGTGGGCGCAGATGTCGGTTCCGGGCGTGTGCGTGCCATCGCCGGTATCGACCCCGAGCACGACGACCTTCCTTGCGCGCCGCAGCAGGGGCAGCGCGTCGGAGACGGCGCGTTTCGCCTCCCGCGTGCCGTTCCACGCGACCGTGACGGTCGCCGGGTCGAGGTCGAACGAGCCGGTACAGGGCCAGACGAGAACCGGACCGCCGGCGCCCATCACGACGCTGTCCGCGAGCCCCTGGGTGCTCCGCGCGTCGTCGGAATCGGTCTGGCCGACGACGGTGAGGTCGGCATAGTGGGCGTTCGTCGTGACGACTTCGACGGGGTCGCCGGCGAAGAGTCGCCATTCCGCGGGCGCCGACGCCTTTGCCGTCCGTTCCCCGAACCGCCGCTCGGCCTCCTCGGCGCGCTGACGGCGCTCCGCCGCCAGCCGTTCGCGGAACTCCGGCGGAAAACCGTCGCTGGCGTATTCGGGAATGGCGAGCGACGGCGCCACATACGCGCCCGTCACCCTGCTCTCGTGCAATTCCGCCAGTCCGATCGCCGCATCCAGGCGCGCCGGCGAACGACCGTCTTCCCCAAGATGAACGACAATATCCCGGTAAGCCATGGTCATACCTCATGCGTTGAACGATGCGGCATTCGAAATCCGCCGTGCCCCAAACCTGGTCTCCGCCGACGGGATCGAGATGGAAGGGGCGGTATCGCGGGCCGGAAACCGAATGCCGCCATCGCGGGTGCGTCGGCGGATTGGAGAATAGCGGCGAATGCCCGGGATGTGCGCGCGTCCGCCGCGTTTTCAGGTCAGGGCGCCTTGCGGTCGATCCGCTTTCGGCCGCCGCTGTCGATCGCGATCGTGCGCGGCTTGAGCGCCTCGGGAACCTCCCGCACCAGGTCGATATGGAGCAGCCCCTTGTCGAGAGCCGCGCCGGTCACCCGGATGCGATCGGCGAGGTCGAAGCGCCGCTCGAACCCGACGGTCGGGATCCCGCGGCGAAGGTACGCGTCGCCGCGCTGAAAGCTCGACGCCGCGGACGATGAACCGGTCCGCTCTAATGTTTCATGTGAAACAAAGGTCAGCACTGCTGACTTATCCATCGCTTGAAGAAAATGCCCTAACTGGACAAAAGCCGGGGCGCGCGAAACATTATTTCGCGCACCGCCCGGTTTCCCGTCCCCCGGGGACGCGAATCGCCGCTTTCCGGCCCCCGGCCCCGCCCGCCGACGAATCGGGTCGTGAAACACGTTTCCTATTCGTCGTACAGTTTGCAACGAATAGGTCGGGCCCCCTACCCGTCCCCCACCTCGACCACAACCGCCATCGCGCTGTCGCCAGCGGCGCAGCCGGTGAAGAGGCCGTAGCCGCCGCCGCGGATCGCGAGCTCCTCGATCAGCTCGATGACGGCGCGCATGCCGGTCGGGCCCTGCGGGTGGCCCCAGATCAGGGAGCAGCCGTAATTGTTCATGGCGTCTATGTCGGCGCCGGTCTCGCGGCAGAACACCACGTCGTTCACCGCGAACGGGTTGTGGGTCTTGATCGCGGCCACGTCGTCGAGCGAGATCCCGGCATCGTCGAGCGCGCGGCGGGCGGCGCCGATGGGCGCTTCCGGCATGTGGCGCACCGCCGCCCGCGACGTGCCGAAGCCGGCGAGGCGGACGGAGATGCCCTTGTCGCGCGAGAGCTCGCGGGCGCGCTCGCGGCCGGTCACGATAAAGCCCGCGTTGCCGTCCGCCGGGTGGGTCTGGCCGGCATAGGTCACGGTGCCGTCCTCGGCCACCGGGCGCAGCCGGTCGAGCCCCTCGCGCGTGGTCTCGTGTATCCCCTCGTCGCCCTCGAGAACGCCGGCGGTCTTGCGGTAGCGCGCGTCGGGCACATCGAGCGGCAGCGTCATGTAGCGCTTCTGGAATGCCCGGCCGTCGGCGACGGCGTCCTCGTACTGGTTGTAGCGCCGGAGCACCACGTCGTGCTGTTCCTCGGTGGTGATCTGCCATTTCCGGGCGACCGTCTCGGCGGTGTCGATCATCCCGCACTTGGCATAGGGGTCGTCGGAGAAATTGCCCAGCACCCAGTTCTCGTGCTCGCCGGTTCCGCCCGGCGCGTGCGGCGCGGGGTAGTAGATGTGCGGGCCGTTGGAGGTCCGGTCGCCCGACATCGCGAGCGCGACCCCGGCGCCGCCGCCCTCGATCTCCTGGCTCGCCGCCTGGAGGCAGCGCGCGCCCGTCGCGCAGGCATGGTTGACGGTGGGGCCGGGGATGTGCGCGGCGCCCATCATCCCGGTCACCCAGGGCAGGCCGAAGAAGCACTGCTTCTGCGCCACCGTCAGCCCGAGCACGCCGTAATCGATCTCGTCCAGCGCGACGCCGCGGCGCTCCAGCTCGCCGCGCGCGGTGTGGGCGAGAAATTCCATGCTGTGGAGATGCGCGAGCCCGCCCTGCCAGCGCGAGAACGGCGTGCTCCAGTAAACCCCGTAGGGGACGTACGCCTCATGCATGTCGCCGTTCCTCCTGTTTCGGTGCGCCAACGGCGGGAACTCCGGCCGCCCCCTCCCCCGCAAGCGGGGGAGGGGTTCCGCCGCGGCCGACCTCCCCTCCCGCGCGCGGGAGGGGCCGGGGGAGGGCATCGCGACGATGGTAGCCTTAACCCCTACACCTCACCGCGTTCAGGCCCTAGATTACGCCCTCGAACGATGTCCTCATCGCCGGGAGCGAAAATACCGATGCCCCTTCTCGATATCCATCACGTCGCGATCAAGACTCAGGACCTCGAAGCCACCGACCGGTTCTACGAAGAGGTGCTCGGCCTGGAAAAGATCGACCGGCCCGATTTCGACTTTCCGGGCACGTGGTTCGACCTGGGCAGCACGATGTTCCACATCATGGCGGGCAACGCCGGGCTCGACAACGAGGGCAACCCGACGCACGGCAGCGCCTCGGTGGACCACGTCGCGGTCAAGGCGCACGATTTCGACGGCATGAAGCAGAACGTGATCGACCGCGGCATGCCGCACCGCGAGTTCGCGATTCCCGATTTCGGGCTGTGGCAGCTCTTCGTGCGCGACCCCAACGGCGTCATCATCGAGCTCAACTTCACCGTCGCCGACGAGCCCGAGGGGAACGAGGGCCCCGGCACCGACAACCTGTTCGTCCCGGGCGAGTTTTGAGCTCCGCGCCAGCGCCGGGGGCGCGGCGGGCGGCGACGCCCGCCGCCGTTCCGCCGCGCGCGATGCGGCCCGAGATCGAACGGCTCGGCGGGTCGCTGATCCGCGCGGTGGCCGAGGCGAATATCGGCCGCGACGACGTGATCCCGCTCTGGTTCGGCGAGCCCGACACGGCGACGCCCGACTTCATCAAGGAGGCCGCGGTCCGCGCGCTCGCCGCCGACCGCGTGTTCTACACCCAGAACCGCGGGATCCCGCCGCTCAGGGAGGCCATCGCGGCCTACGCGAGCGGCCTCCACGGGCGGGACATCGGGACCGACCGGATCACCGTCACCGCGTCGGGCATGAGCGCGATCATGCTGTGCTCCCAGCTCATCGTCGCGCCCGGCGACAACGTCGTCGCGGTCGGCCCGATCTGGCCCAACTGCATCGAGACCGTCCACGTGATGGGCGGCGAGACGCGGATCGTTCCCCTGGACGCGGACGGCGGCACCGGCTGGCGGCTCGATCTCGACCGGCTGATGGACGCCTGCGACGACCGGACGGTGGGGGTTTTCGTCAACTCGCCGGCCAACCCGACCGGCTGGGTGATGACGGCGGACGACCAGCTTGCGCTGCTCGAACGGTGCCGCGAGCGCGGCATCTACGTGATCGCCGACGAGGTCTATATCCGGCTCGCCTACAACGCGCCGCGCGCGCCCTCCTTCCTCGACATCGCCGAGCCCGAGGACCGGCTGCTCGCGGTCAACAGCTTCTCCAAGTCGTGGTCGATGACCGGCTGGCGGCTCGGCTGGCTCACCCACGCGCCGGAGCTGGGCGACGCCTTCGCCAAGCTCAACGAGTACAACCTCGCCTCGCCGACGACCTTCGTCCAGCATGCCGGCATCGTGGCGGTCGAGGAGGGCGAGCCGTTCGTCGAATCGGTGCTCGAACGCTACCGCCGCAACCGCGACCTCGTGGTGCAGCGCCTCGGCGCGATGCGCCGCGTCCGGCTGCCGCACCCGGACGGCGCGTTCTACGCCTTCTTCGCCGTCGACGGCGTTTCCGACAGCCTCGCGCTGGCGCACCGGCTGATCGAGACCGCCGGCGTCGGCCTCGCGCCCGGCCGCGCCTTCGGCGAAGCCGGGGAGGGCCGGCTCAGGCTCTGCTTCGCCGCCGGCGCGGACACGCTCTCGCGCGCGCTGGACCGGCTGGAACCGCATCTGAGCTGAGCGGGACATTTTTCGGCCGGTTCCCCCCTGACCCTCTCCCCGCTGGGGAGAGGAGACTCGCTTGCCCGCTCCTGCCTGCCTTCCCCCCTCCCGCTTGCGGGAGGGGCCGGGGGAGGGCGGGTCGGCCGGTACGCCCCGCCGGATCACGATTCCGCGATTTCAGAACAGCGGCCTTGCACCGGAATTGCGGCCCCCCATGTCTCAATCCTGCCCATTCAGGAAAGAGATCGTCATGGAAGCGCTGGCCGTTCGCGAGACCCCGGAAATGCCGGACAACGTCGAGATAACGGACATCACCGCCATGGCGCGGACCGACGCGGCCTTCGACGGCCACGAGCGGGTCGTCCGCGCGGTGGACCCGGCCGCCGGCCTGCACGCGATCGTCGCGATCCACGACCGGACGCTCGGCCCCGCCATCGGCGGCTGCCGCATGTGGCCCTACGAGAGCGAGGACGAGGCGCTCACCGACGCGCTCAGGCTGTCGCGCGGGATGACCTACAAGTCCGCCCTGGGGAACGTCCCCTTCGGCGGCGGCAAGGCGGCGATCCTGGGCGATCCCCGTACCGGCAAGTCGGAGGCGCTGTTCCGTGCCTTCGGCCGGGCCGTGGAGGCGCTCGGCGGGCGCTACATCACGGGCGAGGATGTCGGCGTTTCCGTGGACGACATGAACCGCGCGGCCGAGGAAACCCGGCACATCCTCGGCACCGGCGCGCGCGGCGGAGACCCCTCGCCCTGGACCGCCCGGGGCGTGCTCGCCGGCATCGAGGCTGCCGTGAAGCACCGGCTGGGACGCGATTCGCTCGCCGGCACGACCGTCGCGGTGCAGGGCGCGGGCAGCGTCGGCTACAAGCTCTGCGGGCGCCTCGCGGGCCGGGGCGCGAAGCTGGCGGTCTCCGACATCTCTCCCGACGCGGCGAAGCGGGCGGCCGCGTCGTTCGGCGCCGTCACGGTCGCGCCGGAGGCGATCTACGACGTCGAGGCCGATGTCTTCGCCCCCTGCGCGCTCGGCGCCGCGATCGACGACGACACGGTGGGGCGGCTCCGCTGCGCGGTCGTCGCGGGCTCGGCCAACAACCAGCTGCGCGAGGCGCGCCACGGCGAGGCGCTTCGCGCGCGCAACGTGCTCTACGCGCCCGACTACGCGATCAACGCGGGCGGGATGATCGCGCTGACCCTGCACCTCCACCCGGACGGATTCTCGCCGGAGCGCGCCCGGAGCCGGACCGCCGCGATCGGCGGGACGCTCGCCGAGATCTTCGAGCGCGCCGACCGCGAGGGCACCTCGCCCGGCGCGATCGCCGACCGCATCGGCAGGGAACGCCTCGCCGACCCCGCCCGCGGGTCCTGGTGAGGCGGCCCTTCGATACGCCCGGAACAAAGCCGGGGCCATTCAGGGTGAGGAAGAGTCGAACAAGGTCCTCCAGCCCGGTGTGACCGACTGAACTTGCGAAGGGGTGCTGGGTTGGCTCGCCGAGATTCGAATTCCTGTCGTGACGAGGAAAAATTCGGCGGCACAGCCGGTGACATACGGGTCCTCCCGAGTATCGGGAGGAACGAAGGCGGTTGCGGGGCGGATGCCGTCCCCGGGGCGGCGTACGAAGCGACGGCCCCCGGCCGTGTGGCGACCGTCGGTAGGCCGATCGAACCGCCGGGCGCATCGTCGACGCAGGCGAAACATCGAGGAATTTTGGAAGTGCATCGTCAGCATCGTTAAGTCTATAATTTTGCCCGGAAATCCTCGTAATCATGCGAGGGAGAGGACAACAGGTTCATTGGTGACTCACGAAACAGCGGTTCGAACGGGCCAGGGTGCGTCCGCGCTGAGTCTGCCGGAAGAGTTGCTGCTGGCGCTGCTGGACGAAGAGAGGGGTTATTTTCGTCAGGTACCCGGCTGGAACCTGAACTGCGCCATGGTCGGCGCGGCGCTGGGTGAACTGTCGCTGCTCGGTCGCATCGACACCGATCTGGAGTCGCTGACTCTGTTGGATGCGACCGACACCGGTCGTCCGCTGCTCGACCCGATCTTGCGGGAGATCGCGACCGAAACGGAACCGCACGATGCCCGCTACTGGATCGAGCGGCTTGCTCCGCAGTCCGAGTCGTTGATCCCCCAAGCGCTGGACGGGCTCGTCCAGCAACAGATTCTCGACGTCCACACGGGCGGTTTCTACACCTTCGCCAAGCGCCAGCGGCCGGGCGAAACATCGCTCGGAGAAGACCGCCTGGCGGGCGAGACCGTAAAGGCCCAGCTGACCAGGATCATCTTCACGGACGAGGTTCCGGGTCCGCGCGACGTGATCATCACCGGCCTCGTCAATGCCTGCCACGTGTTCCCTCTGATGTATCAGATCGACGAGGAGGTGGAGGAACGGATTCAGTTCGTCAGCCAGATGGACCTGATTGGCCGAGCGATCGCGGCAGCGGTGAGCCAGAGCATCCTCGCGCCCTCGCTTCGCCGGCCCTCGCTGACCAAGGCGATTCCAACCGTGTCCCTGCGCGACCTGGTGTTCAACCGCGAGCTGCGAGAGGGCAGGCTGCCGGCGGGATTCGCCAATTTGGCCGACAAGTACGGTCCGGTGTTCGAGCTCCGGCTCCCGTTCATCCGGAACGTGATTGTCCTGGCGGGGTTGAAGACGAATGAGTGGGCCCATCGCATGGGGCGGGTGTTCCTGCGGTCGAAGGAGTATTTCGAGGGCGTCGACAAGGCGTATGGCGTGTCGCGCTCGATGCACTCGATCGACGGTGCCGATCACTTTCGCTTTCGCAAGGCGCTGCATACCACCTACTCTTCCAGTACTTTGACCAAGCGTCTGGACGAGGTCTATGACTTGGCCCGCACGCACATGGCGAGTTGGGACGTCGGCACCACGATGCCGGCGCAGGTGATGCTGCGACCGTTTGTGAACGCGCAGACATCGCCGCTCCTGGCCAACATTGACACCCAGGCCGAGATTGTCGACGCGCTCGAGTACAAGGTACGGGTGCTCAATGTAGGCATCGTCAAGATGATGCCGCGTTTCATGCTCAAGACCCCGTCGATGCGCCGCCGGGCGAAGGCCATGCAACGGATCGTAGATCGTATGCAAAGGACGCATACGGCCGCGCAGCGGGTTGGGATGCATGAGGACGTGGTGGACGCGTATCTGGCCCTGCACGCGTCCGATCCCCAATTCCTGCCCGAATCGGACCTGTCGCTGCCGCTAGGGGCGATCTTGATGACCGCCATGTACATGGGCGATCAGGTTGGCTTCGCCCTTTACTGGTTGCTGCAGAATCCCGAATTGTACGAGCGAGTCACGGCTGAAGCGGACGCGTTGTGGGCCGAGGGCGATCCCAGCGCCGATGACTTGAGCCGAGACCGGATCGACGTGACCCATCGGGTGCTGATGGAGACTCTGCGGATGTCGCCGATCGTGCCCATGTCGATGCGCACGGTGATGAACACCTGCGTGGTGGAGGGTTACGAACTACCGGTCGGGGCGCAGCTCGTGATTGCGCAGACGGCCACGCATTACTCGGAAGAGGCGTTTCCCGATCCGTGGAAGTTCGACATCGACCGCTATGTGTCCCCGCGAAACGAGCACATGGGCAGAGGCTACGCGCCCTTCGGGCTGGGCACGCACTCATGTCTCGGGAGCCGCTGGGCCGAGTTGCACATAGTGATCAACCTGCTGATGCTCACGCATCATTTCAGGATCGAGCTGGCCCGCCCCTACGCGCGGTTGCCGATGGATCCGTTGCCCTCACAGTCGCCCAGCAACAAGCTCAAGTTCAGGCTCGCCGAGCTGCGGCACGAAATTCGGGTCTGAGTTCGCGACGCCCGGTCCGGTCTACGATTCGGGAATCGAGCCTTTCGCAATGAAATCATCTGGCGGCGGGCGACCTCGCACCGTACGGGCGATTACGGGAGCAAGCGGGCAGATCGGCGGGGTCCTCGCGCGGGCCCTGGCCGACCGGTACGGGCCCGGTCGGATCCGCGCGATCTACCGGGAGCGTCGAGGCACGGCGGCGGACCTGGATATCGCATGGGTCAATGGCGACATCCTGGACAGGGAATCGCTGATCGCCGCCTTCAAGGGCGCGGAGGCCGTGTTTCATCTGGCCGCGCTGGTCTCGATCGATGCCGTCGGGGCGCAGGAGTTCCATCGCACGAATGTCGTGGGCACACGCAACGTCGTGGAGGCGGCCCTTGCATGTGGCGTACGGCGCCTGGTCCACGTTTCCTCGATCCACGCCTACGACCAGCACCCGCTGGACGAAGCTCTCGATGAGAGTCGCCGTCCCGCGGATGGCCTGCATCATGGTCCGTACGACCGTTCGAAAGCCGCCGGCGAAGTGGAAGTCCGCCGCGGCATCGACCGCGGCCTGGACGCCGTGATCCTGAATCCGACCAGCGTGATCGGCCCTTACGACGGCGAGCCGTCCCCTATGGGACAGGTCTTTCTCGACCTCTACCGCGGGCGGATTCCCGCGCTGATCGCGGGCGGCTACGACTGGGTCGACGTGCGGGATGTCGTGGCGGCCGCGATGGCCGCCGAGACGAAGGCGAGATGTGGCGAGAACTACCTCGTCTCCGGCCACTGGCACACCGTGCGCGAATTGGCCGAGCTCTCTCGGCAGGCGACCGGTGTCGCCGCACCCCGTCTCCAGTTCCCGTTGTGGGTCGCCCGGCTGTGGGCGCCCTGCCAGGTCGTCCTGGATCGATGTCGCGGCCGCCGGCCGCTCTACACGCCGGAGGCCGTCCGAGTCATGGCCGACGGCAATCGGAGGATATCCAGCGCCAAGGCGCGGGCGGAGCTCGGGTTCCGCCCGCGCCCTCTCGCGGAATCGGTCGAGGACACGTATCGCTGGTTCCATGAACACGGCATGCTGGGCGAAGGGGCGTGAACTGACCGAGGAACGACTGCACGGGATGCTGGTATGGGCTGTCTTCGCGACGGCGGTCCTGACTTTCCTGTACCTGTTCCGCAGAGCTGCACCGTACGGGCGCCACTACGCGGGCGCGGGGTGGGGACCGCACATTTCCGCGAGGCTCGCTTGGGTCGTCATGGAACTGCCGGCGCCCGTGCTCTTTCTCGTCGTCTATCTCAACGGCAAGGGCGCGTTCCAGATCGTGCCGCTGCTGTTCCTGGTCATGTGGCAGGGCCATTATCTGAACCGGACGTTCGTCTATCCGTTTCGTGTCCGGGCACGCGGCCGGAAGACGCCCTTGCTGCTGGTTGGGTCCGGCTTTTTCTTCAATGCGATCAACGCATACATCAACGCCCGCTTCATTTCGGAATTCGGCGAGTACGCCACCGATTGGCTGGCCGATCCCCGATTCCTGGTCGGGGTCGGGATTTTCCTCGCCGGGCTCGCGCTCAATCTTCACGCCGACAACACCCTCATGCGCCTGCGCCGGCCCGGCGAGACTGGCTACGCGATACCGCAGGGCGGCGGGTTCCGGTTCGTCTCGTGCCCGAACTATCTGGGGGAAATCCTCGAATGGCTGGGCTGGGCGGTCGCGACCTGGTCGTCGTGCGGCCTTTCATTCATGCTGTTCACCGTCGCCAATCTCGCTCCGAGGGCGCGGAGCAACCATCGTTGGTATCTGGAGACGTTCAGCGATTATCCGGCGCGCCGCCGGGCCCTGATACCGGGCATCTACTGAGGCCCGAGAGCTCGATCGGGAATTCTCGAGTAGCCCCGGCCCCTGGACCCGCGATGTGGTTTCGACCCCGAATCGGGAGGCTGCCATGGCATGTACCAGGGCTGCTCACGCCAGGTAGACGCGTCGGCGCCGCATCGAGGGACGCGCCCTAATACTCCCCCCACGCGCGTTGCACCGCGGGGCGGGCCTCGATCGCGTCGTGCCACCGTTCGACGTTGGGGTAGTCGTCGAGGCCGACGTCGCGGACCCCGTGGATGTGCACGTCGGGATAAGACGAGATGTCGGCGATCGAATAGTCGCCGGCGAAGTACTCGTTGTCCGCCAGGTGCCGGTCGAAAATCGAAAGAAGGTCGCGCAGCACGGTCTCGTAATGCGCCTTGGCCGGCGGCACTTCCGAGCCGAAGCGGTGGAAGAACAGGCCGAACTGCTGGGCGAGCGGGGTGAAGGTGGAGGTGCCGAAGAAGAACCACTGATCGACCGCCGGGTCGTCGGGGTAGAGCGCGCCGCCCGCCTTCCGGGCGAGATATTTGAGGATCGCGCCCGATTCGCAGAGCGTCACCCTGCGCCCGCCGGGACCGTCCGGGTCGACGATCGCCGGGATCTTGTGGCCCGGGCTGATCTTCATGAATTCCGGGTCGAACTGGGCCTTCTCGCGCAGGTTTATCGGCACGACCCTGTAGTCGAGCCCGGTCTCCTCGACCGCCTGCCGCGCCTTGTACCCGTTGTCGGTGGTCCAGAAATAGAGATCGATCACGATATCCTCCCCCGGTCGGTCGGGGCGCAGTCTATCCGACGGCCCCGGCATCGCCTATCGTCCCGGCCGCGGCGCCGACCGTACGGAGACGCAGCAGTGGCCGACGACCTCAGAGCCTGCCTCGAAGCCGAACTCGCCAAGCCGCCCTTCCACCGCTGGCTTCGCCCGGCGATCGAGTCGGTCGAGGCGGAATCGGACGCGCTCACGATACGGATCCCGGCCCGGCCCGAATTCGCCCGCATTCCGGGCGAGCCCGGCTTCCACGGCGCCATCGTGGCGGGCGCGGTCGACATCGCCGCCCACGCCGCGATCGTCATCAGGACGCGCGGCCCGACCCCCACCGTCGACCTCCGGGTGGACTATCTGCGGGCGTCCACGGGCGCCGACCTGCTCGCCCGCGCGCGGATCGTCCGCGCCGGGCGGAGCCTCGGCACCGTCCGTGTCGACGTGTTCGAGCCCGGCGGGCGGGCCGTCGCGGCCGGAATCGCGACCTTCTACCTGCGGCGCGACTAACCCACTGTTCCGATTGCCGAAAAATTTTTTGTACGGGGTTTGTTCTTTTCCCTTGCATGCGTGAACAAATCATGTACATATAGCCTTCGTTGCACGGCGAGAGCGGCTATGGAATAAGAAGCGGAGGGTTCGATGAACAACGGCAGTCTCAGGCTGGTCGAGAAGGACGCAATGGATCGCAACAAGGCACTGGACGCCGCGCTGGGCCAGATCGAGCGGAACTTCGGCAAGGGCTCGATCATGAAGCTCGGCGAGACCGACCGGCCGACCGACACCGAGGCGATCTCCACCGGCTCGCTCGGCCTCGACATCGCGCTCGGCGTGGGCGGGCTGCCGCGCGGGCGCATCGTCGAGATCTACGGTCCCGAGAGCTCGGGCAAGACCACGCTCGCGCTCCATGCCGTCGCCGAGGCGCAGCGCACCGGCGGCACCTGCGCCTTCATCGACGCCGAGCACGCGCTCGACCCGGTCTACGCCGCCAAGCTCGGCGTCGACGTGGGCGAGCTCCTGATCAGCCAGCCGGACGCCGGCGAGCAGGCGCTCGAGATCGCCGACACGCTGGTACGCTCGGGGGCGATCGACGTCATCGTCATCGACAGCGTCGCCGCCCTGGTGCCGCGCGCCGAGCTCGAGGGCGAGATGGGCGACACCCATGTCGGGCTGCAGGCGCGGCTGATGAGCCAGGCGCTGCGCAAGCTGACCGGCTCGATCGCGCGGTCGCGCTGCCTGATCGTCTTCATCAACCAGATCCGGATGAAGATCGGCGTGATGTTCGGCAGCCCCGAGACCACGACCGGCGGCAACGCGCTCAAGTTCTACGCCTCGGTCCGGCTCGACATCCGCCGCATCGGCGCGATCAAGGACCGCGACGAGGTGGTCGGCAACCAGACCCGGGTCAAGGTGGTCAAGAACAAGCTGGCGCCGCCCTTCAAGGCGGTCGAGTTCGACATCATGTACGGCGAGGGTATCTCCAAGACCGGCGAGCTGATCGACCTCGGCGTGAAGGCGAACATCGTCGAGAAGTCCGGCTCGTGGTTCTCCTACGGCGACCAGCGCATCGGCCAGGGGCGCGAGAACACCAAGCAGTTCCTCGGCGACAACCCGGAAATCGCCGACGCCATCGAACGCGCGGTGCGCGAGAATGCGGGGCTGCTGGCCGAGGCCATCGTCATCGACCGCGAGGACGACAACGACGAGGCCGACAAGCGCGCGATCTAGCGGCGGCACTTCCCCGGGCTCCGCCCGGCGCCCCTCGCCGGGATGCGGGGGGCGCTTCCGGCGTGCTGGACAGATGCACGCCCGCGCTATACTCAATCCGCCCATCGGCCGGTTCGGACGGCCATGCGGCAGGCGCGGCACAGGCGGACGGCGGCGGGGACCATGCTCGGCACCAACGAATTGCGAACGGCGTTTCTCGACTATTTCGCCGCCAACGGGCACGAAATCGTCTCCTCCTCCCCGCTGGTGCCGGAAAACGACCCGACGCTCCTGTTCACCAACGCCGGGATGGTGCAGTTCAAGAACGTCTTCACCGGCATCGAGACGCGGGACTATGCGCGCGCGGTCACCTCGCAGAAATGCGTGCGCGCCGGCGGCAAGCACAACGATCTGGAGAACGTGGGCTACACCGCGCGCCACCACACGTTCTTCGAGATGCTCGGCAATTTCTCCTTCGGCGACTACTTCAAGGAGACGGCGATCGAGCTTGCATGGTCGCTGATCGTGCGCGGTTTCGAAGTGCCGGAGGACCGCCTGCTCGTCACGGTCTATGCCGACGACGACGAAGCGTTCGACCTGTGGCGCGGGATCGCGGGCCTCGGCGAGGACCGGATCCTCAGGATCGCCACCAGCGACAATTTCTGGTCGATGGGCGAGACCGGACCGTGCGGGCCGTGCTCGGAAATCTTCTACGACCACGGCGACCACATTCCGGGCGGCCCGCCCGGCAGTCCGGACGAGGACGGCGACCGCTTCGTCGAGATCTGGAACCTGGTCTTCATGCAGTTCGACCAGCCCCGGCCGGGCGAGCGCGTGCCGCTGCCGAAGCCGAGCGTCGATACCGGGATGGGGCTCGAACGCATCACGGCGCTCATGCAGGGCACCAACGACAACTACGCGATCGACGCGCTGAGGACGCTGATCGAGGCGTCGGCCGACCGCTCCGGCACGGACCCCGACGGCGAGCACGCGGTGGCGCACCGGGTGATCGCCGATCACGTGCGCGCGTCGAGCTTCCTGATCGCCGACGGCGTTCTGCCGTCGAACGAGGGCCGCGGCTACGTGCTGCGGCGGATCATGCGGCGCGCGATGCGCCACGCCCACATCATGGGCGCGCAGGATCCCCTGCTCTGGAAGCTCGTGGCGACGCTGGTTTCCGGAATGGGCGCGGCCTTCCCGGAACTCGCGCGCGCCGAGGCGCTGATTACCGAGACGCTGCGCCACGAGGAGGCCCGGTTCAAGGAGATGCTCGAACGCGGCCTCCGGCTGCTCGCCGACGAGACCGCCCGCCTCGGCGCGGGAGAGAAACTGCCGGGCGAGGTCGCGTTCCGGCTCTACGACACCTACGGCTTTCCGCTCGACCTCACCGAGGACGTCCTGCGGGGCGAGGGCCGCGGGGTCGACTCGGCCGGGTTCGAGGCGGCGATGGAACGCCAGCGCGCGGAGGCGAGGAAGAGCTGGGCGGGCTCCGGCCAGACCGCCGAGGACGAGCTCTGGTTCGACCTGCGCGAACGCGTGGGCGCGACCGAGTTCCTCGGCTACGCCACGCTCGCCGCCGATGCCGTCGTGGCCGGGCTGGTCTCGGGCGGCAAGCCGGTCGACCGCGTCGAGGCCGGGAGCGAGGTCTCGATCGTCGTCAACCAGACCCCGTTCTACGCCGAGGCGGGCGGCCAGACCGGCGACCGCGGGACGCTGGAAGGCGAGGACGGCACGACGGTCGAGATCGCCGACACGCGGTATTGCGCCGACGACCTGATCGTCCATGTCGGCACGGTGAAGAGCGGCGCGGTCGCCCTGGACGACGTGCTCGAAATGCGGGTGGACGCCGCGCGGCGGTCGGGGCTCCGGGCGCACCACTCGGCGACCCATCTCCTCCATTCCGCGCTCAGGCGGCAGCTCGGCGCGCACGTCACCCAGAAGGGCTCGCTGGTCGCGCCGGACCGGCTGCGTTTCGACATCAGCCACCACGCCCTGATCGAACGCGACGCGCTCGCCGGGATCGAGAGCGCGGTCAACCGGCAGATCCGCGCGAACACCGAGGTGGCCACCCGCCTGATGACGCCGGACGAAGCGATCGGCTCGGGCGCGATGGCGTTGTTCGGCGAGAAGTACGGCGACGAGGTCCGGGTCGTGACGATGGGCGAGGACGCCGGCGAGCCCTGGTCGGTCGAGCTCTGCGGCGGCACCCATGTCGCGCGCACCGGCGATATCGGCGCCTTCAAGATCGTGGCCGAAAGCGCTGTCGCGGCCGGGGTACGCCGGATCGAGGCGGTGGCCGGCGACGCCGCCATCGCGCATTTCACCGGGCAGGAAGACCTGCTGATGCGCGCGGCGACCGCCCTCAAGACGAGTCCGGCCCAATTGCCGGAGAGGATCGAGGCGCTGATCGAGGAACGGCGCAGGCTGGAGCGCGAGCTTTCCGAGACCCGCCGCAAGCTCGCCACCGGCGCCCAGGGAAGCGAGCCCGAGCCTGCCAAGAAAATCGACGGTATCGCCTTCGCCGGAAGACGCGTCGACGGGGTCCCGGCGAAGGAGCTGCGCGGCATGGCCGACGACCTCAAGAAGCAGATCGGGTCGGGCGTCGTCGCGCTGGTCGCGGTCGGCGGCGGCAAGGCCTCGCTGGTCGTCGGCGTGACCGACGATCTCACCGACCGCTTCGACGCGGTGGCGCTGGTGCGGGAAGGCGCCGCGGCGCTCGGCGGCAAGGGCGGCGGCGGCAGGCCCGACATGGCGCAGGCGGGCGGACCCGATGCGGGCGCCGCCGAGAAGGCGCTCGAGAGCATCGAGCAGGCGCTCTCGGCAGGCGCCGGCTGACGCCGGGCGGGGCCCCGCGGGGGTGCGATGGACGCCGGAGTCTCAGCCGGAGCGCCCCTGGTGCGGATGGAGGGCGTCGCCAAGACGTTCGCCAACGGCACGGTTGCGCTGGACGGCCTCACGCTCGCGATCGAGGCGGGATCCTTCACCAGCATTCTCGGCCCGTCCGGTTGCGGCAAGTCCACCGCGCTCAGGCTGATCGCCGGGCTCGGCGAGGCGACCTCGGGCACCGTCCGCCTCGCCTCCGAAACCGCCCGGCGGGACATCGGCTTCGTCTTCCAGGAGCCGACGCTGATGCCCTGGGCCTCGGCGTTCGACAACGTCTTCCTGCCGCTCCGCCTCGCCGGCCGGTCCAGATCGGAGGCGCGGAAGGACGTCGACCGCGCCCTCGACCTCGTCGGGCTCGCCGGGTTCGCGGACGCCTATCCGCGCGAGCTGTCGGGCGGGATGCGGATGCGCGCCTCGATCGCGCGGGCGCTGGTGACCGGACCGCGCCTCCTGTTGATGGACGAACCCTTCGCGGCGCTCGACGAGATCACCCGGTTCAAGCTCAACGACGACCTGCTCGATTTGTGGAAGCGCGAAGGCTGGACGGTCGTCTTCGTCACCCACAGCGTGTTCGAATCGGTTTATCTCTCGAACCGGATACTCGTGATGACCCCCCGCCCGGGACGCATCGCGGCCGATATCGCGGTCGATGCGCCCTACCCCCGCGGCGAGACGGGTTTCAGGACCGCCGATGCCTACAACCGCCATTGCCGCGAGGTCTCGGCGCGGCTCGCGGAGGCGATGGGTGACTGAGAATGCCCGCCTCGCCCGCGCGGCCGCGCTGCACCGCGACGGGCGCCCGGCCGAGGCGGTTGCGGCCTACCGGGCATTGCTCGCGGTCGAGCCGGAGAGCGACGGCATCTGGCACAATATGGGCGTGGCCCTCGCGCAAACGGGCGATCCGGGCGGAGCGCTCGATGCCTTCGACCGCGCGCTGGCGCTCCGGCCCGACTACCTTCACGCTCATGTCAACCGGGGCGGGGCGCTGCAATCGCTCGGGCGCTACGCCGATGCCGCGGCCGCCTACGGCGAGGCCCTGAAGCTCGATCCGGCGCTTTACGAGATACGCCTGCGCCACGGGCTTACGCTGCTCGCGGCGGGGGACCGGGCGGCCGCGCTCCGGTCCTTTCGCGCGACCCGGGCGATCCGACGCGATCCCGTCGCGATGGGTACGGACCATCCGTCCTTCGCCCGGTCGTCGCGCGCGAAGCTCGCCCACGACGCGGCGCAGTTCCGCCATCTCGCGGAAACCGGGCGGGAGGCCGAACGGTTCTCCGGCCTCGCCGCGCTCTACGACCGGGCGGCGGCGGGGATGCCCGACGGGACCGTGCCGTCGCCGCTGCCGGACGACATCCGCGCCGAGCTGGAGCCGACCTATAACCGGGCGGTCCACACAGGTCGGGCGGACGAGGCCGCGCCTGGCGCGCTTCACCCGTCCCTCGACGGCGCGGACGTGGAGACCCGCTATCGGGCGGACGCCTCGGGCCTCGCCGTCATCGACGCGCTGCTCGGCCCGGCGGCGCTCGATGCGCTCCACGGGCAGATGCTCGAAAGCACGATCTGGCACGACTGCGAGCATATCCCGGGCTTTCTCGCGGCCTATCTCGAGGACGGGCTCGCCTCGCCGCTGCTGCTCCAGATCGCTGACGAGCTCCGCGCGGCGCTGCCCGACATTCTGGGTCCGCACCCGCTGACCCAGGCCTGGGCGTTCAAGTGCCTCACCGGGTCCCGGGGAATCGACGTCCACGCCGATGCCGGGGCCGTCAGCCTCAATTTCTGGCTCACGCCGGACGAGGCCAATCTCGAACCGGAGGCGGGCGGGCTCACAATCCACCGCGCTCTCCCGCCCGAGGACTGGCCGATCGCGGACTACCACGGCGACAAGGTCATGATCCGGTCCTTCCTCGACCGGAGCGAAGCCGGCTCCGTCACCCTGCCCTACGCCCGGAACCGCGCGGTGCTGTTCCGCTCCGACCTGTTCCATGAGTCCGGGCGGGTACGCTTCCGGCCGGGTTACGCCAACCATCGGATCAACATGACGCTGCTCTTCGGCGACAGAACCTGACCGTCGCCAGGTTTGTCCCAAATTTGGTATTTTTCTTTATTTTGAAACAAATCCGATATAGGCTGCCTGCCTCTCCAACGCGGAACACCGGCGATGCAGGACTTCACCGCATCCGACAAGTACACCGCCGCCCCGGTTCGCCTGGGCGAACCGGACCCCTATCCCGACCGGGTCGCGGGCGAGTTCGTCTGCCGCGTGGTCTCGAACGACCTGGTGAACGAGTCCAACCGGCTCCTGGTGCTCGATGCGCCGGAACGCGCGCTCCGCGCCAAAGCGGGCCAGTTCTTTCATCTCCTCTGCCCTACCCCGGACGGCGCGGAAGTGTGGATGCGCCGGCCCATGAGCATCTACCGCATCGACCGGGCCGGCGGGCGGCTGGAGTTCCTCTACAAGTGCGAGGGGCGCGGCACGCTCGGCATGTCGATGCTGGAGCCCGGCGGCGAGTTCAATATCGCGGGTCCGCTCGGCATCGGCTTCAGCCTCGAGCCCGGCTGGAAGAACATCGTCGTGCTGGGTCGCGGCGTCGGGCTCGCGACGCTCGCGCCGCTCTCCCAGCTCGCGGTCGAGCACGACGTGAAAATCGCCGCGATCCTGAGCGCGCGCACCCCCGAGCTCCTGATGTCGCGCGACTTCTTCGCCGAGCTCGGGGCGGAGGTCATGACCGTCGTCGACAGCGACGGATCGAGCGCGGTCGAGAACGTCGAGGCGATCCTGGAAGGACTCATCGCCGACGGGAAGGCGGACGCGTTCTTCACCTGCGGGTCGAACCGCCTGCTGATGCTGATGAAGCGGCTCGGAGCGGCGCACGGCATCCCGGGCCAGGTGGCGATGGAGCAGCTGATGTGCTGCGCGCTCGGCGCCTGCTACATCTGCGTGCGCACGTTCGAGGTGGACGGCAAGCGGGTTCTCAAGCGGGTGTGCCGGGAAGGACCCGTCTTCGATATCCAGGAGGCCGTGGGATGGTAGATCTTTCGATCAGGATCGGGGACGTCGACCTCGCCAACCCGGTGATGCCCGCCTCGGGCGCGTTTTCCTGGGAATACGCCGACGTGATCGACCTCAACCGGCTGGGCGGGCTGGTCGCCAAGACCATCTGCAAGGAGCCCCGCAACGGCAATCCGACGCCGCGCATGGCCGAGACCGAAGCCGGAATCATCCAGTCGATCGGCCTGCCCGGGAAGGGCGTCTACTATTTCCTCGACAACATCGTGCCCGAGTACAAGAAATTCACCCCGCCCTTCATCGCCAGCATTTCGGCCGAGACGGCCGACGAGTTCGCCGAGATGTGCTCGATCCTGAGCGTCCCCGAGATCGACGTGCTGGAGGTCAACATCTCCTGCCCGACCCGGAACGCGACGGGCGGCAATTTTTCGCTGCACGAGGAGCATACGGCGAAGGTGATGCGCGACATCCGCGCCGCCACCGATCACCCGGTCTGGGCGAAGCTGTCGCCGAACGCCGGCGATATCGTCTCGATCGCGGTCGCCGCCGAGGAAGCGGGCGCCGACGCGCTGGTGATCGCCAATACCTTCCTGTCGCTCAAGATCCGGACCGACAATTTCCGCCCGGCGCTTGGCAACAAGTTCGGCGGGCTGGTCTCGCCGGCGCTCAAACCCATCGTGCTCAGGATGGTCTATCAGGTCGCGAAGGAGGTCACCGTGCCGGTCATCGGCATCGGGGGCGTCACCAAGGCCGAGGACGTGGTCGAGTACATGCTGGCCGGCGCGCACGGCGTCGGTATCGGCTATGCCGGGTTCCGCAATCCGACCGCGCTGACCGCCATCATCGACGACCTCCAAGAATGGTGCGAGGCGCGCGGCATCGAGCGGATCACCGACCTGATCGGCGCGGTGCGCGACGACGACATGGAGACCGACACGCTGGTTGCCGCCTCCGCCGGGGTGTAACGCCCGCGGCTCAGTTGGTGGACCGTGTGTCCTGCTCCTGCGCCTCGTAGGCGCGCAGGCGCTTTTCCTGCTCGCCGGCGGCCTCCGCCACGATCCTTTCGAGGATCCGGTCGTCGGTGACCTCTCCGGGCCGGCGAAGGGCGCGGAGCTTCTTCAGAACTTCTTCCGAGACGACGATCGTCGGCACGCGGCCCTCCCTCGCACAGGCGCTACAGGAGCGCCTTGAGCGCATCCTCGAAGGCTTCGTCGTCCCAGCCGAACGGCCCCTTCGCCCCGGCATAGGCGACCTTGCCGTCGGCGTCGATCAGGAACTGGCGCATCGGCAGGCCGACATATTTCTCTTCCACGTCGTTGTCGATACGGTCGACCAGCATCGGCATGTCGATATCGAGGGCGAGCTGACAGGCCGAGGCGACCTCGGTGCGTTCGTCGTCGGTGGTCGGCTCGTCGTAGATGACGTCCTCGATCAGGTTGTTGGGCACCTGCCAGCCGTTGGCGGGATGCGCTTCCCGGATGTAGATAAGGAAGAACTCGACCCGGTCCTTGTAGGTTTCGTAGAGCTCGTTAAGGCGCACGGCCTTGCCGCGGAACGGGGGTCAGGTGAACGAGCCGAACGCGATGGCGACCGGCTTCCCCCTGTAGTCCGAGAGGCGCACCTGCTCGCCCGTCCGCTTGCGGTCGCGGTCGAGCCGGTCGGCGACGAAATCGGGCGCCGTCGAGCCCACCCGGGGCACCGCCGCCTCGCGCGCCTTCTGCTCCTCCATGTGGGCGTCGAACTGCGCCTCGGTGATATCCGAGATTTCGAGCCATACGTCCCGCCGCTGCACCATGTCCATGGCGCGGTACTCTTCGAGCGTCACCGGGCTCTCGGTCGCCGCGTTCGCCATATGCAGGTTCCTTTCCGCGCTCTCGCGATCACCTCAACTTAGGCGAGGCGAACCGGGGCTTCAACGGGCGCCGGCGGGTGTCAGATCACTTCCCGCGAGCCGTCGGAGTAGCGGATCTTCACCGTCACCGTCCCTTCGTTCATCAGCCACGGGCGGACGGTGAAGGAGCGCGCGCCGGAGGAATGCATCGGGTCGGACGCGGCGATCTCCTTCGCCTCCTCCAGGCTGCCTGCGCGGATGATGACCATCCCCTCGCCCAGCCATTCGGTCTCGTCGTCGGTCCAGAACGGCCCGGCGCCGAACATGATGCCGCGCTCTTCCAGCGAGACCTGGAACTCGAGATGCGGCCCGATGTTCTCCATCACCGGGCCGAGCCCGTCGGTCGGGGTCGTGAAGACGACATAGAGCTGCTTCTGCAGCATGCCCTCGCAGGCATTCATTACGTCTTCCTTCATCACCTTGGGGCCGGACATGATCATCTCCTTCTGTGGGTCAGCGGAACGAAGCGCGGAAGCGGCGCGCGAAGTCTCTCTTGTGGCAACGCTGCCAGACCTCGACGGTCCACGGCGTACCGGTCGGGCGGGCGAGCGGGCCGGCGACGAACACCCGCGCCCTCACCGTTCGTCCGTCATCGACCAGGACGGTGCGCTCGGCGTCTACATATTCGTCGCTCTCGAACTCCGCAAGGCGGCGGACCGCGTGACGATCCAGCCCTTCGGCGAGCAAGCCCTCGACCGCATCCCCGGCGGCGGGGATCGCGACCGGATAATGGCGGCCCCGGATATAGACACGCCGATAACCGGGAAGCCGGGCCTTGCGCAGTGGCCGCCGATTTATCCATGAACCGAGGATGTGGGCCCGGACATCGGGATCGAGCAGCGTGCCGTAAAAGAAATAGCGCACCGGCCTCAGCGAACCTCCGCCGCCAGCAGGGCGCCTCGCGATGCCATGAAGTAGAGGCCGAGATGGTGCGCCAGCGCCTGCGGGTGGGACGCGGTTTCCGGCAGTCCCAGCTCCGCCGCGGTCTCCAGATCCAGCCCGTAGGTCGCGCAGCCGGGCTCGTAGACCACGATTTCGGCGAGCTCAGGCATCAGCCCGTGGTTGCGCGCCGACAGCATGGTCAGCACGAAGTCCATCACGCAGATATCGGTGCAGATACCGACCACCAGCGCGGTCTCGATGCGTCCGGCGCGCGCCCAGTCGACGATCCGGTTGACGCCGCCTTCCGCGTCGATCGCGCCGACGAAACCGTTGATGCAGTCCTTCTCGATCAGCGTCGCGTGCTCGCAATCGTGCAGCCAGACGAGTTCCGGCACCAGCTCCTCCTGCCCGGTGCCGCGCTCGCAATGGGGCGGATAGGGCGGCTCCGGCTTGCCTGGCGTGTGGGTGTCGAGAAAGGCCGCGATCGGCCAGCCCCGGTCGGCGAAGCGGCGCGCGAGGCGGTCGGTCTCCTCGACCATGCGGCTGACCTGCGGGTTGGGAACGGGCGGCGCGAGGGGTCCGGCGCCTACGGTCGCGAAGCCGTTCACCTCGTCCACGATGACGAGGCCGGTGCGCTGCGCCGCCGCGTCGAACGGCGCCGTCGCGATCGGCATGTGAGTCCGAAGCCCCTGCAAGAGGGTGTCGATGTCCGCGCTCATCCCCAGCCTCCGCGATCGGTATGCGAGGAGGAAAGTCTACATGTCGGGAGCGTCGACGCCAGATTCGTCGAGCTGCCGGCGGAGCGATGCCTTGAGGCGGTCGAGCCCGTCCTCGTCCACCGCCTCGCAGCGCGCGACCAGGGCTTCCTCGGTGTTGGACGCCCTGAGCAGCCACCACCCGTCCCCGGTACGGACGCGAACGCCGTCGACCTCGCTCATCTCCGCTCCGTCTTTGCGCAAACGACCGCGGATTTCCTCGACCACCCCGAACTTGCGCGAACCGTCGCATGGGAATCGAAGCTCGGGCGTGGCGATTGCCGCCGGCAGGCGATCGCGGATTTCCGCCAGGGTCGAGCAGGAGCGGGAGAGGAAACCGAGAAGCCGGACCGCGGCATAGATCGCGTCGTCGTAACCGAAATATCGGTCGGCGATAAAGACGTGCCCGCTCATCTCGCCGGCGAGCGGCGCGCCGGTTTCCGCCATCTTCGCCTTGATCAGCGAATGCCCGCTGCTCCACATCAGCGGTACCCCGCCCAGGCGCGCGATCTCGTCGAACAGGAACTGGCTCGCCTTCACGTCGGCGATCACCGTCGCGCCGGGGTGCCGCGCGAGCACGTCGCGCGCGAGCAGCATCAGGATCTGGTCGCCCCACAGGATTCGGCCGGCGCCGTCGACGACGCCGATCCGGTCGCCGTCGCCGTCGAAGGCGATGCCGGCCTCGCACCCTTCGGCGGTCACCGCGCCGATCAACTGGCGGAGATTGTCCGCCACGGTGGGATCGGGGTGGTGCGAGGGGAAGGTTCCGTCGATCTCCTCGTTGAGCAGGATGTGCGTGCCGGGCAGGCGCGCGCACAGCATCCGCATCGCCTCGCCGGCGGAGCCGTTACCGGCATCCCATGCAACCCTGAGCGGACGGCCGCCGTGGTAGTCCAGGGCGATCCGGTCGACATAGGCATCGAGGACCGACCTGTCCTCCCTCGTGCCGCGACCGGATTCGAACGCCTCCCCGGCCACGATCCGGCCGAGCCCCGCGATGTCCTCGCCGTGGAACGAGCCGGACGCCATCTGGAACTTGAAGCCGTTATGGTCGGGCGGGTTGTGGGAGCCCGAGACCATCACGCCGGCATCGGCCTCGAACTTCTTCACCGCGAAATAAAGCATCGGCGTCGGACCGAGACCGACGCGCATCACGCGCGCTCCGGCGCCCGCCAGACCGTCCACCAGCGCCGCTTCGAGCGCGGGCGAATGCAGGCGCCCGTCATAGCCGACGCAGACCGAACGGCCTCCGCTCTTGCGCACGACCGTGGCGAAGGCGCGCCCGATGGCCTCCGCGTCGTCCGGCGACAAGGTCTGTCCCACGATCCCGCGAATGTCGTAGGCCCGCAGGATCGACGGGTGGAGCGACCTCGCCGCGCTCATGCCGCGCCTTCGACCGTCCTGCGCCCGACGCTCCGATAGTCGAAAGAGGCGTTTTCCATCTCGTCGAGCTCGTAGATGTTGCGCATATCGACGATCGTCGGCGTCTTCATCAGCGCGCGCACGCGCGAGAGGTCGAGGGCGCGGAACTCGTTCCATTCGGTGACGATGGCGAGGCAGTCCGCGCCTTCCATCGCGGCGTAGGCGTCCTCGCACCATTCGACCCCGCCGAACAGGCGCCTGGCCGCGTCCATCCCTTGCGGATCGAAGGCCCGGAGGTTCGCGCCGCGCTCAAGAAGCCCGGCCAGGATGCCGAGGCCGGGACTCTCCCTGATGTCGTCCGTATTGGGCTTGAAGGTGATCCCGAGCACCGCGATGCGCCTGCCCGAGACCGAACCGCCGCAGGCCGCCTCGACCTTGTCGATCATGCGCCGCACCCGAGCCTCGTTGGCCTCGACGACGGCTTCGACGATCCGCACCGGCGTTCCCGCCTGCCGCGCGGCGGATACGAGCGCGCGCGTGTCCTTGGGCAGGCAGGAGCCGCCATAGCCCGGCCCCGCATGGAGGAACTTGGAACCGATGCGCCCGTCGAGCCCGATCCCGCGGGCGACGTCCTGCACGTCGGCTCCCACCTTTTCGCAAAGATCGGCGATCTCGTTGATGAAGGTGATCTTGGTCGCGAGGAAGGCGTTGGCGGCGTACTTGATCATCTCCGCGGTCTCGAGCGCGGTCAGGACGATCGGGGTCTCCAGCAGGTAGAGCGGGCGGTAGACGGCCTGCAGGATCCGCGCGGCACGCTCGCTCTCGACCCCGATCACCACCCGGTCGGGGCGCATGAAGTCGCCGATCGCCGAACCCTCGCGGAGGAACTCGGGGTTGGAGGCGATGTCGAACGTCTCCGGCGGGCGGTGCTTTGCTACGAGCTTTCCGATCTCGCGGCCGGTGCCGACCGGGACGGTCGATTTCATAACGATGACCTTGTAGCCGTCGTCCATGCAGCGGGCGACGTCCTCGGCCGCCTCGCGAACGTTATGGAGGTCGGCCCGGCCGTCGCCGTGGCGGCCCGGGGTTCCGACCGCGATGAAAACCGCCTCCGAACCCGCCACGGCGTCTTCGGTCTCGGTGGTGAAGGAGAGCCGGCCGGCGCGGGCGTTGGATCGGACCAGGGATTCGAGTCCGGGCTCGTAGATCGGAATTTCGCCGTCCCGCAGCATGTCGATCTTCGACGGGTCCCGGTCGACGCACACCACGTCGATTCCGAACTCCGAAAAGCAGGCGCCGGACACAAGACCGACATAACCCGCACCGATCATTCCGATGCGCATCCCTCGAACCCTTGCTCCTGGATTGCCGGGCGGGGAACGGACGGCAAAGCGGACCGCGCCGACACCCGGGACCGCGCTTTGTGCCACGCATCACGGACAGGCGCAATCGAACCGGAGCGCCGGCCCTTCAGCTCCCGAGCAGTATTTCCTTCGCCTGGTTGATCTTGGCGGCAAGGTAGGTCGAGCCGCCCTGGTCGGGGTGGATCTTGAGCATGAGCTTACGGTGGGCGTCGCGGATTTCGTCGGCATCGGCGCCCCGCCGCACCCCGAGAATCTCGTACGCCTCGTCGACCGTCATCGGTTGCCCGTCGGGCGCGCCGCCGTTTCCGTCATGCGCACCGGCATCGCCGCCGCGCCATTCCGGGCCGTGCACACGGTCGAGATAGGATTCGATCAACTCCGCCGATTGCGTGTCGTTGACGCGGCAATCGCGCAGCAGCGCGAGCAGCTCCTCGAGGCTGAGCTCCTCGATCAGCCGTCCTCGGAACGGCCCCTCCAGAACGGTGCCCTGGAGCTCCCCGGTGTCGTGGTCGAGAGACATGCGCAGATAGTCGGTCTCGACATCGGAAGACTGGCCCGGCGAGGGACCGCGAAAGCTGCGCGCCGCCTGGGCGATGCGCCGCGCGCGGAACAGCATGGGCAGCAGGCCGGCGGCGATCATCGCCGCGTAGGCGATGCGGCCGGTCACCGTCAGATAGGTCCCGATGCCGATGCCGAGGATCGCGAAAGTCCATTTGAGGATTCGCAGCAGCACCCGCGGGTCGATGCCCTGGATCCCGCGGACCAGGAGATAGAGGCCGATAGCGACCGCGATGACGAGGATCAGATAGGACATGGCCGGGCGTCGAAAGCGTTCAGCCGATCTGCTTGGTGATCTGCAACGCCGCCCCGCCGGTGCGCTTGCCGTAATCGCTGAGCGCAAGCCTGCCGCCGGCGGCGAAGACCGCGACCGCGCCGAGCAGCTCCCGCAATTGCCGGGCGGAGGAAGAGTCGAAGTTGCAATAGGCGCCGCCGGTAAGCCTCGCGATCTGCCGGAAGGCGCGCGTCGCGATCGGCTCGCCCCCCTCCTGAAACATGAACGCCGGCGTTCCGAGCACCCCGAGCCGGCCCGCGTGGTGGCACAGCCGGTCCACATCCTCTTCCATGCAGTCGCCGACGAAGACCAGCGCGTTGACCTTCTTCTTCTCGGTCTCCTTGAGGGTGTGCCTGAGCACCTTTCCGATCTGGGTCTGTCCGCCGAGGCAGCGAACGGCGGTCATGCGCCGCACCAGGTCGCCCGAGGAATCGACCCACGGGCTCGCCTTGCACTCGCCGAAGCCGCGGTAGAAGACGAGCTGAACCTCGAGCCCGCCAAGGACCTCGGTCTCCCGGAACATTTCGGCCTGAATGTGGCAGGCCCGGTCCCAGGTCGGCTCGCGGCTCGCCGTCGCGTCCATCGCGAAAACCAGCCGGCCCCGCCCGCCCGCGGCCTTCAGGTTCGGCGTCTGCGCCAGTCGGTCGAGGAAGCTGGCCACGTCGCCGCTGTTCGACCTGGCGGCCTCTCTGCCGGTTCTGCGGGTCACATCCTTCGACATCGGTCCCACCCGTTGTACCGGGGAAATAGTGTACGCCTTTCCCCGTATCCAGAGGCTTGTCCTTAGTCCTTAACCGGCGGGCGCGATCCAGACGGCGGTATCGTGGAACACCGCCCCGCCGAGCGGCGGGCCGGGTTCGGCGCTTACCAGGAGATTGATGCCGATCTCCTCCTCGAACGCGCTGCCGGGCCAGATCCCCTCGACGATCGTCACCCCTTCCTGAAGCCCGTCGAACGGCTCGGCAAAGAGCGTAACCGCACCCCTGTCGTTCCCCATGCGGACCCGGTCCCCCTCGGCGACGCCGAGACGGCGGCAATCCTCGGGATGGATCTTGGCCCGCGGCCGGTCCTCGTGCGCCCGTCCGGTCGGGGTCTCGGTAAAGCTCGAATTGAGGAAGCTCCGCGACGGCGCGGTGACCAGGCGAAAGGGGTGACGCTCGTCCGCCTCGTCGATGATCGCATGGTGGTCCGGAAGCGGCGGCATCCCTTCGTGGCACGGGCCTATCGCCGACCAGTCGGGCGCGAAGCGGAAACGCCCGTCCCCGGTCGGGAATCCTTCGATGAAATGGCCCTTCTCGAAGGGAGGCGCGCAGTCGATCCAGCGCTTCCGGCGCATTTCGTCGGCCCCGCAATAGCCGGATGCCAGCAGGGTCCGGTCGATGACCTGCCAGGCATCGATGCCGAAACCCTCGTGGTCCGCGCCGAGGCGTCGGGCGAGGCCGCGCAGCACCTCGTGGTTCGAGCGCGCCTCGCCGAGCGGCTCGATGACGCGCGGCCCGATCTGCAGATGGGTATGGCCGAGGGAGATATAGAGATCGTCGTGTTCCAGAAACGTCGTCGCGGGCAGGACGATGTCCGCCATGCGGGCGGTCTCGGTCATGAACTGCTCATGGACGCAGACGAACAAGTCGTCGCGGGACAACCCCCGCCTCACCCGGCCGAGATCGGGCGCGACCGACATCGGATTGGTGTTCTGGATCAGCATCGCGGTTACCGGCGGGCCATCGCCGATGTCGCGCGGATCGCCGGTCAGCACCGGACCGATGCGCGACATGTCGAGCACCCGGGTGCTTCGATCGACCGCGTCCGTTCCCTCGATCAGCCGCATGTCGAGCCCGAAGAGCCCGCTGTTGGAATAGAGCGCGCCGCCGCCCTCGTGCGCCCAGGCTCCCGTCACGGTCGGCAGGCAGGTCACCGCGTGGTAGTTGACCGCCCCGTTGCGCGAGCGCGAGAAGCCGTACCCGGCGCGGATCATCGCCCGCTTGTTGGCGCCGTAGAGTGCCGCGAATTCCTCGATCTCCTCGACGTCGAGCCCGGTTATGGACGCGGCCCATTCGGGAGTCCGGTCGACGAGATGGGCTTCCAGCCGGGCGGGGTCGTCGGCGTAACGCGCCATGTAGTCCCGGTCGGCCCAGCCGTCCCGGAACAGGACATGCATCGCGGCGCAGGCGAGCGCGCCGTCCGTCCCCGGCCGAAGGGCGAGGTGGAGGTCGGCGATTTTCGCCGTTCCCGTCCGGTAGGGATCGATCGCCACGAGCTTCGCCCCGCGCTTCTTCCGCGCCGTGGCGATGTGGTGCATCAGGTTGACCTGGGTGTGGACCGGGTTCGAACCCCAGACCACGATCAGGTCGCTGAGCGCGATCTCGCAGCTGTCCGGCCCGTATTTGGCGCCCACGCCGGCCAGCCAGCCCGCGTCGGTGAGCGCCGAACAGATCGTCTTGAGCTGCCGGGAATAGCGCATGACGTGCCGCAGCCGGTTGATGCCGTCGCGCTGCACCAGGCCCATCGTGCCGGCATAGTAGTAGGGCCAGACCGTCTCGCTGCCATGGCGCGCGGCCTTCGCGAGAAAAGCATCGGCGACCCGGTCGAGCGCCTCGTCCCAGCCGATCTCGGCGAAGTCGCCGGACCCCTTCGGCCCGGTCCGGAGCAGCGGCTTCGTCAGCCGGTCGGGATGATGGACCCGCTCGGCGTAGCGGGCGACCTTGGCGCAGACGACGCCTGCGGTATAGCGGTTGCCTTCGGCGCCGCGCACCGCTCCGATCCGGTCCGGCGCGAGACGCTCGACGTCGAGCGCGCAAGCGCTCGGGCAGTCATGCGGGCAAACCGAATAGGCGGTGTCCGGAAATGCTGCGTCGAGGGGCATCTAGGGACCGGGTTTTCGCAAGACAGCCTCTTTGCGGACTGTCCGAATATAAGCGCCGTCCGGTCGGGCGACAACGGGCGGAACCGGCGGCAAAGCGAGTCGGCGGCCGACCGGATCATTTTGCCAACGCCGGCAGATAGACGGCGATCTCGGGAAACAGGATCAACAGCAGGATGCCCGCGGCCAGGGGCACGATGAAGATCAGCGAGCCGTTGATGACCTCCGAGAGCTCCGCGTCGGGAACGACGGATTTGAGAACGAACAGGTTGAAGCCGATCGGCGGCGATATCGCGGCGATCTCGATATTGATGGTCACCAGCACCCCGAACCACACCGGGTCGTAGCCCATCGCGAGGATCGCCGGGAAGAACACCGGCACGATGATGACCAGCACGCTCATCGGGTCCATGAACATCCCGAGCGCCATCAGCAGCAGGTTGATCAGGATGACGATCAACCAGGGCGGCAAGTCGAGCGCGATCAGCGCCTTCGCCATTCCCTGGGGCACGCCGAGGCGGGTCAGCATGAAGGCGCTGAACAGCCCGCCGATCAGCAGCAGCATGAACATCGCCGTGGTGCGCACGGTGTTGCCGAGAATCCGGCCGACGATCTCGCGGTCGAGCTTTCCCCAGAACGCCGCGATGCCGAACGCGCCGGCCGCGCCCACCGCGCCGGCCTCGGTGGGCGTGGCCACCCCGAAATAGATCGACCCCAGGACCATGAAGGAGAGTGCGAGGACGGGGAACACGACCTTGAGGGACTGCAGCCGTTCAGCGAGCGGCGCCCTGACCGCGACCCTCGGCGCCAGACCGGGGCGGGCGAGAACGAGCGCCACCACGGTCAGGGAGAGCAATCCCGCGATCAGGATGCCGGGCAGCAACCCCGCGATGAACAGGTCCCCGATCGACGTCTCGGTGATGACGCCATACAGGATCATCGCGATCGAGGGCGGTATCAGGATGCCGAGCGTTCCGCCGGCCGCGGTCACACCGAGAGCGAGGCGCCGGTCGTAGCCGTGGCGGACCATCTCGGGAACCGCCATCGCGCCGATGGTGGCCGACGTCACCGGGCTCGATCCGCATACCGACGAGAATCCGGTGCAGGCGAAAATCGTCCCGACGGCGAGCGATCCGGGGATCCGGTAAAGCCACAGCTGGGCCGCGCGGAACAGGTCCCTGCCTATCCCGGTCACCGCCAGCGCTTCGCCCATCATGATGAACAGCGGAACCACGGTGAGGATGAAGTAGCTTGAGGTCGAGAAGGCCACGGTCGCGATATGCGCCACCGCGAAGGGGGACACGAACAGATAGGTCCCGATCAGGCCGATCAGCCCTGTCGCCACGGCCACGGGTATGCCTGTCGCGAGGAAAGCGAGCAGCGCGAGCGCGAAGACCAGGAAGCTGGCGAAGGCTTCCACCGGTTAGTCGCCCGTGTCGCGGATGCCCGCCGCGAGAAGCACCAGCGCGGTCAGGACGAATTGCGCGACGCCCACCGGGCCGATAACCCAGATGTATTTCATTTTCATCGGGATGGTCGATGCCGGGAAGGGGTTGTCGTCGGCGAAAGCTTCGATCGTGTCGTTCAGCAGCATCTTCCACAGGATCGCGCCGAACGCGACGGTGAGCGCGCCGCCCAATACGAGAACGCCGCGCCGGTAGCGGGGCGGAACGAGCTCCCTGAACAGGTCGACCGACACGTGGCTGCCCGCTTCCAGCGCCGGCGCGAGCGCGAGGAAGAACAGGTACACCAGCATGAACGAACAGATATCGAGCACCCAGGCGCTGGGATCGTTGAACGCGTAGCGCCTGACGACGTCCTGCAGGATCACCAGCATGATCGCGGCGGCGAGCCCGCCGCTGACCGCCAGGAATACGGCGTTGATACGGTGCGTTAACCGCGCCACCGCGGCCAGCCAGGCCGGAACCGCGCCCGGCCGGCCGCGCGGGGTCATGCCCGCCCTACCAGTGCGGCTCGAGTATCTTCCGGACCAGCTTGCCGTCGGCCCCCGAGACACCGTCCATCTTGTCGAAGACCGGCCTGATCGCGTTCACGAACGCGGCCTTCTCGGCGGCGTTGAGCGAATAGACATCGCCGCCGGCCTTCTTGATCTTCCCCCGCAGCTCCGGCTGCAGCGGATCGAGATAGCGTGCCGCGACGCCTTCGGCTTCCGCCGCCAACTGTTCGACCGCCTTGCGGTCGGCCTCCGAGATACTGCCCCAGACCCGCTTGTTCGCGATGTAGATCAGAACGTTCACCGGCACGCCCAGATTGACGATCTTGGGCGCGACCTCATAGAGCTTGAACGCGAAGGTGATTTCGTGGTTGCTGAGCACGCAGTCGAGCGTACCGTTCTGCAACGCCACATATTGTTCGGCGGGGTCGGTCGCCACCGGGTTGGCGCCGAGCGCCTTGATCTGTTCCACTTGCCAGCGCCCGGCGGTGCGAACCCTCAGGTTCTTCCAGTCGGCCGGTTTCTTGAGCAGCCGTTCGCGGCAATTCACGGTCCCGCCGAAGGACGGCTGCATCCACAGATATTTCACGCCCTGGGCATCGAACAGCCTGTCGAGGATCGGCCGGAGTTGCGCCGCGACCTTTAGCCATGCAGCGGCCTCGTTCGGCATCCCGGCCTCGCCCTCGACATAGGACAGGGCGGGAATCCGGCTGGACTCGACGCCGGCGGCGGTGGTGCCGAAATGGACCGCGCCGCTGCGAACCGCCTTGAAGGTCTCGGTGATCCGCCCCAGCGCGCCGGAATAGAACGGGCGGAACTCGACCCTGCCCTCGGTCCTCTTCTTCGTTTCGTCCATCCAGAACTTGAGGGCGTGGGTCCAGGCGAACCGCTCCGAGTGCCAGACGGAAACGTCGAATTTCGCCGCCCCCGCCGACATCGGCACCGCGCAGGCCAGCATCCCGATAAGAACGGCGGAAACGATCCCTTGTCTTCGGCCATCCATGCGCTTTCTCCCCCTTGAGGTTGCCCGTCAAGAGCATCATGCTACACGGAATCGCTTCGCGGCAACCGCCGCTCGCTCAGCCTTTGTGGAGCTTTCCGTCGGGCACGAAAGCGTGGAACACGAAGGCGAAGGTGAGATCGTGCACCGCGTCCTTCCACGCGTCGCCGTCGCGGCGCTCGACGATCAGGTTGCCGATGTCACGGCCTTCGGCGATCGTGCCGCTGTCGAGCGCCGAGTTCTGACCCGCCACCCAGCGGAAGCGGATGTCGCCCGCGATCAACTCGCCCTTCCGCCTGATGAGGTCGAGCGGCCACGCTTCCTTCCCCACCTTCACGACATAGGCCATCGGCGCGATGCCTTCGGGCAAGTCCCCCCGGTAGAGGAACGGGCGCGCCGCGCTGTCATAGCCTTGGTAGGGATTCGCGCCGTAAGGCCGCATCGCGGGGTTGCTGGGCACCAGCACGCGCCCGTTCGCGTGGCGCTGCTTGAACAGGGCGAAGGACTCGACGCGGGACGGCAGGAACTTGAGGACCGTGCCGTCGAACTCGCCCACGATCCCGGTGCCGGTGAATTGCTGCCACCAGCTCTCGGTCTGGCGGTCGTACATGACGAGGTCGCTGTTGCGCAGCTTTCCGGTGGTGCCGAAATCGAGCACCCGGCCGTCGACCCTGCGGTCGAACACGATCGCCGAGTTGCAGAGCGGGCAATAGGTGACCGAAACGGGCACGCCGCCCACCGTGTCGTTCACGATCTCGTGCCAGATCAGGATCCGCAACGGGTAAGCACGCGCGTCGTCGCCGATCTTGAAACTCACCACCGGCTCGGTGGCGGCGAGGTCCTTCGCCTCGGAGAGCGGGACGAATTTCGGGTCGTCGATCGACGGTATGCCGTCCTTGGGCGGCCCTCCCGACATGATCTCTTCGAACGCGACCGAATGTCTGGAGAAATCCGTCTTGGGCCAGAACGGCTTCCAAAGCTCGGGTTTGGCCATTGCCGGCCCCGCCAGCAGGAGGAACGCCGCGGCGCTCCCGGCTGCGAGCGCGCGGGCGAATATCCTGGACGTTTGCGCCATGGTCTTGTCCCTCCGGAACGACGTGTAGCCCCTTAGGTTGGGTCGCCGGCGGCGACCGCAAGGAAGAGTCTCCTCACAATCGGGTGAGCATAGCCTACCGGCGCCGTCGCCCGGGCCGGACCGATGGTCGTGCTGTGCGCGTTCGGCGCGATCCCGGCGATCGGCCGCCCCGGCGAGCGGCGACGTCGCGCGCGGAGCGCGGTTAGACGGTCTGAGCCTCGCCCGTCTCGGCCGACCGGATTACCGCTTCCAGAACGTCCACCGCGTGGCCGATCTCGTGGGGCGGTATGGGAAACGGCGGACCGCCGGAGGCCGCGGCCGCGAACGCCTCGAGGCATTCCCGGATCGTGCGGTAGCCGGGATAGTCGTAACCGTCCCACCGCCTGTCGTGGCGGTTGCCGTCGCGAAAATCGGCCTCGAGCCTGTCGAGACCGTGGATCTGGGCCCATCCTTCGGTCCCGAATACGCGCACCTGGTAGAGATGGGCGGTCGCGGCGACGGTGCCGAGATAGCCGGTGCAGCCGTTCTCGAAATCGATGAGGACCGAGGTCGCGTCGTCGACCCCGAAGGGCAGCGCGATACGCTTGCTGCGGGTCCGCACCGACGCCATCCGCCCGGCGAGCGCGACGAAAGCGTCGACCACGTGGATGCCGAGCGAGGTCATCCCGCCGGCCGGACTCTCCGCGGCATCGGCCCGCCAGGTTTCGACCGCCCGGGTGAGGTCGGCCGAGAAATTGCCTTCGACGTGGAGGATTTCGCCCAGCCGGCCCTCCTCCAGGATCGCGCGCAGCGCGAGGAAATTGGGCGCGAAGCGACGGTTATGGCCGATCGCAAGCGCAAGGCCGGCCCCGTCCACGGCCCTGATGGAAGCGGCCGCGTCGTCGGCCGAAAGCGTCAGGGGCTTCTCGCAGAAGACATGCTTGCCCGCCTCGGCCGCCGCGACGATCTGCCGGCCATGAAGCGAATGCGGCGTCGCGAGCACAACCGCGTCGATGTCGGGGTCCGAGAGCATGTCGTCATAGTCGGAACCGAGGGCCATCCCCTTGGCCGCGGCGTAGTCCCCCACCTTGGACGGTGTGCGCGTGACGGCGCGGGTGAACCGGATCGCGTCCGAGCCCTCGCCGAGCGAGTCGACCAGCGTTTGGCCCCAACGGCCGAGGCCTACGATGGCGGCATCGATCACGGTCAGGCGTCCGTCTTTTCGCGCGGCACCAGCATGTCGTACCAGGGCTTGTTGTCGCGCGTCCGGGTGTCGTCGACATGGAGCGCCTTGACCTCGGTGTACTCGTTCAGCCCTTCCTCGCCGAACTCGCGCCCGATACCGGACTGCTTGTATCCGCCGAACGGCATCCGCTCGCTCAACAGGTGCCAGTCGTTGATCCAGACCGTCCCGGTCCGCATCCTGGCGGCGATCTCCCGCGCGTGGTCGAGGTCCTCGCTCCAGACGCCCCCGCCGAGGCCGAAGATCGAGTCGTTGGCGATCTCGACCGCCTCGTCCTCGCCGTCGTATTTGAGCACGCAGAGGACCGGGCCGAAGATCTCCTCCTGGGCGATCCGCATGTCGTTGGTGACGTCGACGAAGATGGTGGGCTCGATGAAGTATCCCTTGCCGAGCGGCCCCTCGGTCGCGCGCGCGCCGCCACAGGCAAGCGTCGCGCCCTCCTTCTTGCCGAGCTCGATATAGTCGAGGACGGTCTCCATGTGGCGCTCGGACACCACCGGCCCGAGCTTGGTCGCCGGATCGAGCGGATCGCCCATCGGGAGCGCCTCGAGCTTGGCCACCATCCGTGCCACGAAATCGTCGTGCCTGTCCCTCGGCAGCAGCAGCCTCGTGCCGGACTCGCAGACCTGGCCCTGGTGGTAGAACGACGCGAAGATCGAGCCGTCGATCGCGATGTCCCAGTTGGCGTCGTGCAGCACGATATTGGCCGACTTGCCGCCGCATTCGAGAGTGACCTTCTTCAGCGTGCCGGACGCCTTGGCCATTATGTCCCGGCCGACCTCCGTGGAGCCGGTGAAGGCGACCTTGTCGACCAGCGGGCTGGTGGTCATGACCTCGCCGATGCCGCCGCCCGGCCCGGCGATGACGTTAACCACCCCCGGAGGGAAGCCGATCTCGTCGACGATGCGGGCGAGTTCCAGCGCATTGAGCGGCGTGTCGCTCGCGGGCTTGAGCACGATCGTGTTGCCGGTGGCGAGCGCGGGCCCGAGCTTCCAGACCGCCATCAGCAGGGGGAAGTTCCACGGGATGATGGAGGCGCAAACGCCGATCGGCTCGCGGATCGTGTAGTTGAAGGACCGCCCCGGCCGGGACATGCCTTCGATCTCCATGGCTTCGGCGTTGTAGCGCTTGGCCATGTCGCCGAAATACGCCATCTGCCGCTGGGCGAGATAGGCGTCCGCGCCGCATTTCGCGATGGTGCCGCCGGAGTCGCGCGACTCGTTTGCCGCGAGCTCTTTCTGACGTTCCTTCATCGCGGCCGCGAGCTTGCCGATCAGCGCCGAGCGCTCCTCGCCGCTCATGCGGGGCCAGGGTCCGTCGTCGAACGCCCTGCGCGCCGCCAGGATCGCCTTTTCCGCGTCGGCGGGGCTCGCCACGGGGATGCCGGCGATAGCCTCGCCGTCGAACGGGTTGATGCTGGGCCGCGTCCTGCCGCCTTCGGCGTCGACGAACGCGCCGTCGATATAGAGCTGGTAGGTCTCCATCGTCCCCGATCTCCCTCAGGATGAGGCCCCGGCGGGCCGCGCGGAGATATAGCGAGCGCCGTCCGGCCGGTCCATAGCACCCCCGGGCCGCGTGGCTATAATGCCGCCCTTTGCAGGACAGGCCGGAGGCTGGCGTGACGGAAGACAACGAGGGTTACGAGACCATCAGGGTCGAGAGGCGGGACGCCGCGCTCGAAATCACGCTCGACCGGCCGGAGGTGATGAACGCGATCAACGAGCCGATGGCCGACGAAATCATGGACGCCATGGCGGCGGTCGAGCTCGACCGCGAAATCCTCGTCGTGATCCTCCAGGGGAACGAGCGCGCGTTCTGCGCCGGCGCCGACCTGGGCGGCTTCAAGGACGAGATCCACGAGCGTTACGACAATTACCGCGCGCGCTACAACGTCCGCCGCAACCGGGTCCTCTACAAGTTCATACAGGCCTACACCAAGCCGGTGATCTCCGCGGTGGAGGGGTACTGCCTCGGCGGCGGGTTCGAGCTCGCCATGTTCGGCGACATGATCGTCGCGGGCGAAGACGCGCAGTTCGGCCTTCCCGAGGCCCGCCACAGCCTGATCCCTGGGGCCGGCGGCACGCAGAACCTGCCCCGCATGATCGGCGCGGCGCTCGCCAAGGAGCTGATCTGGACCGCGCGCCGGATCGGCGCCGAAGAGGCGAAATCGTACCGCATCGTCAACCACGTCACGCCCAAGGGAGAGGCCCTCGCCAAGGCGCGCGAGATCGTCGCGGCGATGGCGAAGAACGGCCCGCTCGCCATCATGATGACCAAGCAGGCGATAAACCGCGGCATGGACATGCCGCTGATGCACGGTTTCATGCAGGAAGCGGACCTCGCCTACATGCTCGCCTGGTCGGACGACCGTGCCGAGGGCCTGAAGGCGTTCGCCGAACGCCGTCCGGCCAAGTTCAAGGGTCAGTAACGCCCGCCCCGCCCTCTCCAGATCCACGCCGAAGCCCGGACCGTTGGCCGTTCGGGAAAGCGTTTCCCGGAGTCTCGCCTATGCCAGATCAATCGTACCGCACCTTCCTCGCCAACCTGCAGCAGCAGGGCGAGATGATCCACTTCACCAAGGAGGTGGACCCGTTGTCGAACATGTCGGCGGTCGAGTGGAAGACCTACAACGATCTCGGCAAGTCGAGCCTATTCACCAACATCAAGGGCCACGACGGCTGGCAGGCCTGCAGCCAGATCCTCGCCGACCGCGGAAAATGGTCGATCGGGCTCGGCATTCCGGAAGACGAGATGCTGGAGACCATGTCGCTCCGGCTGCGCGAGCCCATCCCGACCGAGGACGTCGACCCCGACAGCGCGCCGGTCAGGGAGGTGATCCTCAAGGGCGAGGACGCCGACCTCAACGACATCCCGGCGATGCTCACCTCGGAGAAGGACGGGGGCCGCTTCCTCGCCTCGGGCATGGCGATCATCAAGGATCCGGAGACCGGCATCCGCAACATGTCGATCCACCGCCAGCAGATCATGGACCGCGACAAGACCGGGTTCCTGATGCTGCACCGCCAGGCGCGGCGGATCTACGACATGTATTGCGAGCGCAACGAGCCGACCCCGGTCGCCATGGTATTCGGCGTGCATCCGGCGATCTTCTTCGGATCGGCCTACACGACCCGCTTCGGCGTCGATGAGCTGGAACTCTCGGGCGGGCTGCTCGGAGAGGCGGTGCGGATGGTCAAATGCGAGACCATCGACGTCGAGGTCCCGGCGGAGGCCGAATTGGTGATCGAGGGCGAGGTGCTGCCCAACCATCTGGAGCCGGAAGGGCCGTTCGGCGAGGTGCCCGGTACCTACGCCATGCAGGGCCACTCCGAAATCTTCAAGGTCAAGGCGATCACCCGGCGCAAGGACCCGATCTTCTACGCAATCCATTGCGGCTTCCCGGTGACCGACACGCAGCAGACCACCGCGCTCGGCATCGAGATCGCGACCCGCGAGCATCTGCGCAACGTCGAGGGCGGGCTCGATCTGCGCGACGTCCGCTGTGTCACCGCGGCCGGGCTGATGATGCTGGTGCTGAAGATGCGCCCGCGCGTGGAAGGCCAGGCCAAGACCGCGCTGATGGCCGCGCTGTCAGGCCCTTATCTCCACCCCAAGGTGGCCATCGCGGTGGACGAAGACATCGACGCGGCGGACCTGCGCCAGGTGATGTGGTCGATGACCACCCGGGTTCACGCGGAAAAGGACGTCGTCCTGATTCCCAACACCCGCGTGTTCCCGCTCGACAACATCTCGCCCATCGTCGAGGGGATGGACAGCCTGCACCGGATCGGCACCAAGTGGCTGGTCGACGCCACCATGCCGGCGCCGACCCAGGTCGAGGCCCGCGCCCGCTTCGAGCGCGCGATCCCCAAGAACTTCGACAGCGTGAACCTGGACGATTTCCTTCCCTGAGGGGACCTCAGGCCGCCACGCCGGGCGGGAGAATTTCGGCTTCGTTGAGCACGTGCTCGCGGTAGATTTCGGTGATCGACGCCCATCGCAGCCGGACCGCTTCGTCGCAAACCTGGAGGGTGCGCTCCTCAAGATCGGGCGTGACGTATTTCTCGCAGAGCGCCATCTGGCGGTTGGAGTGCTCGAGATCCGCCTCGGCATGCTCGACGAAGAAGGCGATCTCCTTGGCGTCCGGACCGTAGCCGTAATGCTTAGCGAACGACGGGATGGTGATCTCGACGTTGAGCGCGACCTGCTGGCCCTCCTGGGTCGATTGCATGGCGAGCGCGACCCCGACCGGCTCGTCCCGCAGGCAATGGACGTAGTGGAGCGTCCGCGCCCACCATGCCGGTCCCATCTTCAGCGCCTTGACCTCCTCGGTGGTCAGTCCCGCCGCATTGCAGAAATCGAAGATCATCTCCATGTGATCGTGCGGCTCCTTGCCCTCGCCGGGCGAGGCCATCAGCCCTTCTTCTTCGGCCAGGTTCTCGACCAGCGACTGCGTTACGTCCTTGGGCGCGCGGTAAAGCAGCAGACCGAAGGAGGGCAGCGCCTGCTCGACGAACTTGTAGTGGTTCGCCATGTAGATCCCGAGCGCCCTGAGCGGCAGGGAGCCGTCCGTCATCGACTGGAAGAACGGGTGCTTCTTGGTGTGCCAGATCTCCCTCAGGGCGACGACCTTGTCGCCGATCCCGGTCGCGGTGCCGTCCATGTCGATCCTCCCTCCGCGTTGAAGCGTGGCGATGCTACACACCGGCGATGCGACCGACAATCCGGGCGCGGCGTCAGCTCATCAGGCGTTTCCGCACGCCGCGGCGGGCGAATTCCAGCAGCACCGCCGAGACGACGAGGATGTACCCCGCGTCCCATAGCGCGATCCAGCCCCACTCGCCCTGGAAGGCCGACCGGGCGAGGCGCACGGGATGCAGGAGGGGCAACGCTTCGGCCACGATCAGCCAGGCGCCCGGCAGGCGTTCCCCGATCGGGAAGAACACGTCGGAGAACAGGAACAGCGGCGTGAGGAACAGGGTGAAATAGAAGCTGAACACGTCGATCGTCGGGATGCGGATGGTGAAGGCGAAACCGATTGCCGCGAAGAGAAGCCCGGCGAGGGGGATCACGACCAGCGCGGCGAGCCCGCCCGGGAACGGCACCAGGCCGAACAGCATCGCGACGATGAAGAATCCGCCCCCGTAGAACAGCGAACGGGTCATCGACCACAGCACCTCGCCGACCAGGATGTCGTCGGGCCCGACCGGCGTGGTCAGCATGCCGTCATAGGCCTTCTCGAAATGGATCCGGACATAGACGTTATAGGTCACCTCGAAGCTCGCGCCGTGCATCGCGGCGACCGCGAGCATTCCGGGGGTCAGGAACTCGATATACCGCATCCCTCCGATGTCGGAGATATAGGCGCCGACGCCGATGCCGATTGCCGTCAGGTAAAAGACGGGCTCGAAGAAATTCGGCAGGATTGTCAGCTTCCAGGTGCGCCGGTAGAGCGTCGCGTTGCGCCGCCAGACAGACCAGGCGTGACGGAACGAGAGGTCCAAGTCAGCCCTCCCCGTCGAGGCGCGTTCCGCTGAGCGAGAGGAACACGTCTTCCAGATTGGCCGGGCGGAGCACGATCGGCCTTCGGTCGCCGCCGTCGAGATCGCGCAGCGCGTCCTGCAAGCGGCTTGCGTCGTCCGCGAAGGCCATCGTCCGGTTTCCGGCCCGGAGATGCGGGACGCCGTTGCCGAGACTTGCGAGAAACCGGCGCTCCTCCGCTTCGTCGCAGTCGAACTCGATCGCCTCGCGCGCGAGATGGGTGGCAATCAGCGCGGCCGGCGCGTCGTCGGCGATCGCGCGGCCCCGCGCCATGATGACCACCCGGTCGCAGAGGCGTTCGGCCTCGTCCATGTAATGCGTGGTGATCAGCACCGTGGTCCCCGAAGCCCTGAGCGCGCGGACCCGCGACCACAGCCCCTGCCGGACGTTCGGATCGAGGCCCGTCGTCGGCTCGTCCAGAATCAGCAGCTCCGGCATGTTCATCAGCGAGAGCGCGATCGCGAGCCGGCGCTTGAAGCCGCCGGAGAGCCGCCGGACGATCATGTCGGCGTGCGAGCCGAGCTGGAGGAATTCGACCAGCGTATCCGCCCGGCGCGCGATGGTGTCGGCGTCGAGCAGATAGTGGCGTCCGAAGATCTGCATGTTTTCGCGCGCCGTCGCGGTCTCGATCAGCACGTTGTCCTGGAGGGTCACGCCGAGCCGCGCGCGCACCTCCCGGGCGCTCCGGGCGACCTCGAGGCCGAACACCGAGACCGCGCCGGCGCTGGGTTGGGAGGCGCCGTAGATCATCCTGAGGGTGGTCGTCTTTCCCGCGCCGTTGGGACCGAGCAACCCGAAGCACTGCCCTTCCGGCACGTCGAGGTCGAGACCGTCGACCGCCCGGCGCTCGCCGTAGCGCTTGGTCACGCCCCGCATCGAGACCACGGGCGAACGGGACTCAGTCGATGCCACGGAGACGCCTTGCAGCGGAACCGGCATGAATGACCGTCATGCTCGGGACCGTGCGCCGCGCCGCTTCCACCGTCAAGGTCGCGGCCGGAACGGCGCGACGGTCCATCCGGCCCGCCCGGTGATCAATCCCGGCCCGGCATATTTTGCGCACGGATTTCCTCTGCGATCTCGGAAACGACATTTCGGACCCAGCGATGCGCCGGCGACCGGTGGGTCCGCGTGGTCCAGAACTGGAATATGGCGACTTCGGTGTCGAACGGGCTCTCGCGGACGCGCATGTCGCCGCCGATTCCACGCGCGAGGCGGGACAGCATCGTCAAAACCAGGTCGGTTCCGTCTATGAAGTCGACAAGGTCGGCCGAACTCGGCATTTCAACCGCTATGTCGATGGCTACTCCTTCCGCCGCGAGGCTGTCCATGTAGAGAGGACGCCAACCGCCTTCCCGCGTCAGTGCCGCATGCCGGCAGGTTCCGTACCGCTCCAGCGTGATCGTTCCATGCGCGAGCGGGTGATCCGCGCCCATGACGCAAACGAACCGGTCTTCGAGCAACCTTTGCTGGAACAGCGTGTCGGACTCGGCCCGTCTCGGCGACAGCAGGATGTCGCACTCGCCGGCGCTCAACTGGCGATGGCCCTGGAGGAGGGATTGCAGCACGCGCAACCGGATACCCGGCGCATCGCGTGCCATGCGCCGCGCGATGGGCGGAATCAGCACGCTGCGTTCGTAATGATTGCACGAAATGCCGACCGTCTCGTCCGAGGTCGCGGGATCGAATGCCGGAGCGTGAAACAGACTTTCCATCCGGTCGAGTATGTCGCCCGCCGCGTCGACGATCTCACGGCACCGCACGGTCGGCTCCACGCCGCGGCCCGAGCGCACGAAGAGCGGATCCCCGAACGCCTCGCGCAACCGGTTGAGGGTGTAGCTGACGGAAGACTGGTTCTGTCCGAGCTCCGCCGCCACCGCGGAGACCGATCCCCGGTCGTGGACCCGCTTGAGAATTTCGAGCGAACGGAAGTCGAGCCGCAAATGATCGGTTTTTTGCATGAGCCATATTGATTCTATCGAATTGTCGAATGCAACCGTTTGTCCTAGCCTTGCGCCCGGACCATGACGCAGGGAGGTTCGGATGAATGAGGTTCCGACCGGCGAACACGGCGGCAAGGTCGCCGGTCCGCCCCGCTTCGACGGTATCGACCATGTCAGCTTTCCATGCCGGGACCTCGAGGAAGGGATCCGGTTTTACCGCGACGTCCTCGGCGGCAAGATGCTGGTCAAGGAAGACGCTTTCGCGTTGTTCGAAATCTCCGGTGCGCGGATCGGGATCGGCTCGGCAGGCTGCACCTTCATCGAGCCGGGTAACGAATATCCCCACATGGGATTCGCCTGCAACGCCGAAACGCTTTCCGCGACGCAGGAATGGCTTGCCGCGTGCGGAATCCCGACCACCGATCCGTGGACCCGGCAGGGAATCGAAACCCTGCTGTTCTTCCGCGACCCCTCGGGAAACGTGATCGAGCTCTTCTGCCACGAAGGATATGAGGGCGCGGCCGATCTCCCGCGGGGCCCGGCGCGCGGACACGGCATCACGATCGATATCGACGCCATCTCCTATTCCGAGTGGCACCTGCCGGAAGGCTTCGAACGAGCGTAGCGGGCTGTCCTCGGATGCTCGTCCAGCAGGCCGGGATAACCTTCCACGACCCGGCCCGGTCGACGCCCGGCTATACGCTCTTTTCCCGCACCCAGAGCAGGGATGTCTACCTGATCGACATGGCCGGCGAAGTCGTCCGGCACTGGGAAACCGGCGGCGGTTCGACGCATTTCGCGTATCTGTTGCCGAACGGGAACCTCTGGGTCTGCGAGCGCTCCGAGGATGCGCCCCGGATCATGGCCGGCCCGGGCGGCCGGATGCGCGAATACGACTGGGACGGCAACGTCGTCTGGGAACATGTCGACCGCATGCAGCATCATGACGCGCGGCGGCTGGCGAACGGCGGGGCGGCCTACATCGCGTGGGAGCGTCTCGATGACGAGACCGCAAAGCGGGTAAAAGGCGGCGTCCCCGGAACCGAACGCCCGGAAGGCATGCTCGGCGAGACCGTCCGGGAGGTCGATGCCGCCGGCGAGACGGTCTGGGAATGGCGGATCGCCGACCTCGACATCGAACGATACCCGCTGCACCGCAACGCTCCGCGCGGGATCTACGGTCACTGCAACACGCTCGACGTGCTGCCGGGAGGCGACTACCTGCTGAGCTTCAAGACCCTGAACCTCCTGGTGATCCTCGACCGAAGCACCGGCAAGGTGAGATGGACGTTCCAGAACGACGATCTTGGGGGTCAGCACGACGCCCAGACGATCGAAGGCGGGAACGTGCTCGTGTTCGCGAACGGCGCCTACGCATCCGACATACATTTCTCGTCGGTCTGGGAGATCGAGCCGGAGACCGGCGAGGTGGTCTGGCGCTACAAGGCGAAGCGCAACGCGTGCTCGTTTTACAGCCCCCATATCAGCGGCTGCCAGCGCCTTGCCGGCGGCAATACCCTGATCTGCGAGGGAGCCAAGGGCGCGATCTTCGAGGTCACGCCGGAATGCGACGTGGTGTGGGAATATGTCTGCCCCTATTGGGGGGCGCACCCGCATTTCGGGGAGATCAATTTCATCTTCCGCGCCAGGCGGTACGAGGCGGACTCGGCCGAAATCCGCAACCGGGTCTGACGCAGCGCCCCGGTCAGGGCCGTTCCCAGTCCGCGACCCCGCCTTCGACGATCCGGAACAAGGGGTGCGGGCGGGGCGTCGCGACCGATGCCCAGCGCCCGTGCAGCTCCGGGGCGCGGTCCGCCAGCTTATCCATCAGATGCTCCCACTCGAAGGCGATCTGGCCGTCGGTCACGCGGATTCGGCCGGCCGCGCCGGGAGACGCGATCCGGCCCGCGTCGAAGCGGTATCCCCGTCCGGCCGCTTCGTCATGGACGGCCTTCAGATAGGCGGCAATGAACGCCGGCGGGTCGCTCTCGGCCCTGAACCGGCTCAATTGCGGATGGCGCCGGTAGCCCTTCGTACGGCCGCGCAACACCGCCTGCGCAAGCAGGGCCTCGCGCCAGAGCGCGACCAGACCACGTGAATCGAGATATTCCGGATGGATGCTCCATAGCCGCACGGCGCCGCTACCCCGCCTGGCCGGCGCTCCGCCTCGGAAGCTCCTGCACCGCCGGCTCGGCGGGGGACACGCGAATCCGGGTCAGCTGGTTCCGCTCGCGCCCGACCACCTCGAAGCGGAAACCGTGAAATACGAAGATCCGGCCGATCTCGGGGATGATCCTGGCCTCATGGATGACGAGCCCGGCGATGGTCGCCGCCTCCTGGTCCGGCAACTCCCAGTCGAAGCGCCGGTTGAGGTCCCGGATCGTCACGTCGCCGTCGATCAGGTAGGAACCGTCGCGCTGGCGCCGGACCCCGATGGGAACGATATCGTGCTCGTCCGAAATGTCGCCGACGATCTCCTCGATGATGTCTTCCAGCGTGATGATGCCCATCAGCGACCCGTACTCGTCGACGACCAGCGCGAAATGCTCATGACGGCGCCGGAAGGCCTGGAGCTGGTCGATCAGCGTCGTCGTTTCGGGCACGAACCAGGGCCGCGCGGTGATGCGGTCGATTTCGAGCGAATCGAGGTCGCCGGCATGCGCGCGAACGGCGCGCGCGAGCTCCCTGGCATGCAGCACGCCGACCACGTTGTCGGGGTTCCCGCGCCACAGCGGGATCCGGGTATGCGGGCTGCCGAGGGCCTGATCGACGATCTCCGACGCCGTCAGATCGGCGTCCAGCGCGACCACGTCCTTGCGGTGCCGCATCACCATCTCGACCTCGACATCGTTGAGATCGAGGATGCTGCGCAGCATCGCCCGCTCCTGGTCGGCGGAATTCCCGCTGCCGGGGTGGAGCTCGATCGCTCCGCGAAGCTCCTCCAGCGCGCGGGCGCGGTCCTCCTCCGCGCGTGAATAGACCTTGAAAGCGCCGAGTATGCCGCGGATCACGATCTGGAAACCATCCGTGATCGGCCCAAGCACGGCGACGATCACGCGGAAGACAGGGGCGAACAGGAGCGCCACCCGGTCCGGGTTGTGGAACGCGTAGGTCTTGGGAAGGATCTCGCCGAATATGAGCACCAGCAGGGTCATCGCGACGGTGGCGTAGACCACACCCGCCTCGCCGAAGGCGGAGATCAGAACGCTGGTGGCGAGCGCCGAGGCGAGAATGTTGACCAGGTTGTTGCCGAGCAGGATGGCGCCGATCATCCGCTCCTTGCGCCGGCGCAGCCGGTTCACGATCCCCGCGCGGCGGTCGCCCTTTCGCTCCAGTTGATGCATGCGGGGATGCGACGCCGCGGTGAGCGCCGTCTCGGAGCCCGAGAAGAGCGCGGACAGCAGGATCAGGACGGCAATGCCCGCGAGCGTCGCGACCATGGCAACGGTCATTCGGCAAGCGCTCCGGCGAGCACCCGTTCGAGGGACGACGCCTCGACATCGGAGGTGATGAACGCCTCGCCGATGCCGCGTGCGAGGATGAAGGTGAGCCTGCCGTCGCGCACCTTCTTGTCGTGTTTCATCGCCGCGACGAGATCGTCGGCGCCGCCGGCGTCGATACCGAGATCGGCGACCGTCACCGGGAGGCCGACGGCCCGCAGATGGCGCCGGACACGGGCCGCGTCCCCGGCCGGGCACAGGCCGAGCTCGACCGACAGCGAAAAGGCAAGGACGAGACCGACGGCGACCGCCTCGCCATGAAGCACGGCTCCGTCGTAGCGCGCCCGCGCTTCGAGCGCGTGGGCGAAGGTGTGGCCGAGATTGAGCAGCGCGCGGGCGCCCTGCTCTGTCTCGTCGCCCGAGACGATGGCGGCCTTCGCGGCGCAGCTCTTGCGGACCGCGTATTTTCGCGCGTCGCCGTCGCCGCCGATCGCCGCGGGGCCGTTGTCCTCCAGCCAATCGAAGAAAGCGGGGTCGTCGATCAGGCCGTATTTGACGATCTCCGCGTAACCGGCAAGGCGTTCGCGGCGGGGCAACGTGTCGAGCACGCCGGTGTCGGACAGGACGAGGCGCGGCTGGTAGAAGGCGCCGATGAGATTCTTGCCGTGGGGAGCGTTGATGGCGGTCTTGCCGCCGACCGCGCTGTCGACCTGGGCGAGCAGCGTCGTGGGAACCTGAACAAACCCGATGCCGCGCAGCACGAGGCTTGCGGCGACCCCCGCGATATCGCCCACCACCCCACCCCCGAGGGCGACGAGGACCGACGACCGTTCCGGCCCGGTTTCGAGAATGGCTTCCACGAGGTGCTGCAACTCGGCGAAATTCTTGGTCTCCTCGCCGGCCGGCAGCACGAAGCGGCGATGGGCCAGGCCCGCGGCGTCGAGCGACGATTCGAGGCGAGCCAGATAAAGCCCGGCCACGTTCTCGTCCGTGACGACGAGCAGCGGCGCCGGCCCCGCAAGAGGCGCCAGATGGCGGCCTGCGTCGTCGATCAACCCGTCGCCGATGAGAATGTCGTATGAGCGATCGTCGAGATCGACTCTAAGCGTCTGGCTCATATCGCCGGTTGCGCCGTCCGCTCCTCCGCGAGGAAATCCGTCACCGCCTCCGCCACGCGCGCCGCGGTCGCACGCGGCTTCTCGTCGGTGGTATCGACGACCACGTCTGCCTCCGCATAGACGGGATAGCGTTCCTCCATCAGACGCGTGAGAACCTTCCGGGGATCGTCCGCCTTCAACAGCGGACGATCGTTGCGGCGCGCCACCCGACGCAACAGGAGGTCCAGATCGGCCCGCAACCACACCGAAATCGCCTTGGCGCGAATCGCGGCGCGGGTGTCGGGGTCCATGAACGCGCCTCCGCCGGTCGCCAGCACCTGCCTCGGCCGGTCGAGAAGCCGCGCGATCACCCGGCGTTCGCCGCTGCGGAATTCCCGTTCCCCGTAAAGCTCGAAAATGTCCTCGATGGAACAGCCGGCCGCGGCCTCGATCTCATCGTCCGCGTCGGCGAACGGCAGCCGGTAGCGTCCGGCGAGCTCGCGGCCGATACAGGTCTTGCCGGCCCCCATCAGCCCGACAAGGACGATCGAGCGCGGGATTTCCGGGGTATCGCGTTCGGTCAAGGCGACCGTCCCTCGGCAAACTCGAAGAAGTGGCGGGTTATCGCGGCCGAACGACGGCCCGCCGCAAATTTGCCACAGTCATACATTACCGATCGAATTATAGTATGGATCGCTCCTATTGTCGCCGGTATGCGGCGCCTGGCGGTTTTCCTCCGGCCCGATTCGAGGTTCGATTCGCTCAATGTTCAGGTTGTCCCGCGTCCTGCTCGTTTGCGTCTTGCTGGCGCTCGTCGCGGGCGCGATATTTTTCGCGGTTTCCGATATTCCTCCTCCTTCGGCAAAGGTCGAAAAGGTCATCCCCGATGATCGCCTGCCCCGATAGGTCCGGGACGCGCTTCTTCCTCGCGGGCGCGATTGCGGCGGCAAGTATCGCGTTCGGCGCACCGGCCGGAACCGCGAACGAGCGAGCCGCCCCGGGCGACGGTCCCGTCCGGCTCGCTCAGGCGGCACCGTCCGATTCGCGGACCGCGCCGGTTCGCCTGGTGCCTCCGGGCGGCGCCCCTCCGTCCGCCGGCCCGTCGGAGGGGGCGCAAGAGCCGAAGCCGTCCCCCACCCCGGAGGGGAATACGCGCGCGTCCGATGCCGGCGGCGTGACGACGACCGCGCTGAGCGACCTCGATACGGCGGCCGTCGGATTGATCGATTCGTCGGAGGGGGGGCTGGGCATCTCGATCTGGCGGGGATCGAAGCGCGGCCTGATCGAAAAGCTGATCTCGAGATTGCCGACGAGGACCCGGTCGGTCGCGGCCCGCAAACTCGCGATCAGGCTGCTCGCGACCCGCGCGGAAGCGCCGCAAGGCGCGTCGAACGGACCGGATCTCCTGACTTCGCGGGTCTCCCGGATGGTGGAGCTCGGCGAAGTGGATGTGGCGAGCCGGCTCGCCGACCAGATCTCGGTGGAGCGGACCGGCGAATCGCTGGCCCGCAGCGCGGTCGAGGCGCTTTTCCTGCAGAACGACAATGCCGGCGCCTGCCAACGGGTACGCGATTTCGCCCTCCGCTCGGCGGAACCTTACTGGCAGCGCGCATTTGCGTTTTGCCTTTTGCTGTCGGGCGACGGAGCGCGGGCGGACATGATCGTCGACGTCCTCGCCGAGCGCGGCGAGGACGACGCCGGGCTGTTTTCGGAACTCATCGAAACGCTGAACGGCGGCGAGCCGGCGGCGGTGGAAAGCCTGTCCGACCCGGCCGGCCTCGATCTCGCGATGATGCGGGCCGCCAATATTCCCCTGCCCGCCGACGTCCTGAGCTCCGACCGGCCGGCGGTTCTGCGTACCGTGGTCAGGAGCCCGAACGCGGATCTCGATCTCCGCCTCGAAGCGGGGGAACGCGCCTTTCTCTACGGGGCCATCGGCGCGGACGGGCTGGGCGAGCTCTACGCCGCGGTCGAATGGTCGGAGGCCGAGCTGAACGACCCCGTATCGACCGCGGAAGGCAGATGGGGATCCCGCAGCCGCGCGCTGCTGCTGCGGGCGGCGGCGACCGCGGAGAGCCCTTCCATGAAAGCCCTGATCCTCAGCCGCGCCTTCGGCCTGGCCCGGGAAAAGGGGGGCCGCGACATCGTCGCGGGAGCCAGCGCGCCGGTATTGAAGTCGATTCCGCCCGACCCCGCACTGGCCTGGTTCGCTCCGGAGGCCGTGTCCGCCCTGTTGGCGACAGGCCATGTGGAGGAAGCACGTGCCTGGCTCGGAATGACCGGCGGCGGGACCGAGACGGGACCGCAAACGAGCAAGACCGTAGCCCGGTTGTGGGCGCTCCGCCTCCTCGCCGCGCCGGAGATCGAGTCGGCGACGGTTGACGAGCAGGCCTTGCGGATATGGCGAGATGCCGCCTACGGGAACGACACCGAGGCCGCGCGCCGGGCGACGGTTCTCGCCTTCACGCTCCTCGAGGCGATGGGGGTCGAACCGGGTGCCGGGCGATGGGGCGAACTGCTCGCCGAAGGTCCACCCGCCCGCGTTCCGGCCCCGAACGTGGCCTGGACCCGCGCCCTCGACGAGGCTTCCGCCGACGGGCGGGTCGGCGAGACGGTCCTGATCGCGCTGCTCGGCCTCGCGGGCTCCAACGCCGACCCGCCCGGCCCGGCGGCGATCCGAAAGGCGGTGGAGAGCCTGCGGCAGATCGGACTCGATTCCGAGGCAAGGGCGCTCGCGCTCGAGACCGCTGTCGCCCACGGGCTGTGACGGGCATGGCGGGCGAGGTCCGGCACCTCGATTCGTTCCTCGAGATGATGGTCGCCGAGCGCGGCGCGGCGGGCAACACGGTCGCCGCCTATCGCCGCGACGCCGAGGATCTGCTGCGGTTTCTCGCCACGCTGACCGATTGTCCGACCCTTGCGGAGGTGGAGGACCGGCATCTACGGCTCTACCTCTCGTCGCTTGCCGCGCGGGAGCTTTCGGCGCGGACCGTGTCGCGGCGGGTGGCCGCGCTCCGCCAGCTCTTCGGATTTCTGATCGCCGAAGGCGTGCGCGGCGACGACCCGTTCGCGCGGATCGACGCTCCGCGGCGCGGCCGCCCTCTCCCGTCCCTGCTGAGCGAGGACGAGATCGCGCGCCTCCTCGCCGCCGCGAAGGCACGCCCGGGAATTCGCGGGTTTCGGCTGCACGCGCTGCTGGAACTGCTCTATGCGAGCGGACTCAGGGTCAGCGAGCTGGTTTCCCTTCCGGTGGGTGCGCTGGCGGGCGACCGCAACCTGATCTCGGTCCGCGGCAAGGGAGCCAAGGAGCGGCTGGTCCCGATCGGCGAACCCGCCCGGACAGCTGTCGCGGCCTATCTCCCCCATCGCCGCAAATTCGCGCCGGGCGGAGCGGCATCGAAGTTCCTGTTCCCTTCGCGGTCCCGGGAGGGCCATCTCTCGCGATCCCATTTCGCCCGCGAACTCAAGGTCTTGGCTGGGGAATGCGGCCTTGACGCGACTCGGATCTCGCCGCATGTACTTCGTCATGCGTTCGCGACCCATCTGCTTGCCAACGACGCAGACCTCAGAAGCGTTCAGCGAATGCTGGGCCACGCCGATCTCGCCACCACCGAAATCTATACCCACCTCGTCGACGAACGGCTCAAGCGGCTGGTCCAGGTCCACCATCCCCTGGCGAAGGGCGAATAGGCGGTGAGCGAGCGAAGCATACCGAGCTTTCTGGATTTCGAGCGCCCGATCGCCGAACTCGAAGGCAAGATCGAGGAGCTCCGCCATCTCGGCGACGTAAACGATTTCGAGATCGCGGACGAGGTCCAACGGCTGCAGCAGCGAATCGAGCGCTTGCTGCGCCAGACCTACGGCAAGCTCACGCCGTGGCAGATCGTGCAGGTCGCGCGCCATCCGTCGCGGCCGCACTGCGTGGACTATCTGCGCGACCTGTTCGACGGGTTCCGCATGCTGGCCGGGGATCGTCTTTATGCCGAGGACGCCGCGATCATCGGCGGCATCGGCCGGTTCCGGGGCCGCTCGGTCGTGGTCATCGGCCAGGAGAAGGGCGCCGAGATCGAGTCCCGGATGAAGCACAATTTCGGCATGGCCCGGCCGGAGGGCTACCGCAAGGCGCAGCGGCTGATGCGCCTGGCCGACCGGTTCGGCCTGCCCGTGGTGACGCTCGTCGACACGCCGGGCGCCTATCCGGGGATCGGCGCGGAGGAGCGCGGACAGGCCGAGGCGATCGCCCGCTCGATCGAGACCTGCCTGTCGTTGCGCGTTCCGCTGGTCAGCGTCGTGATCGGAGAGGGCGGTTCGGGCGGCGCGATCGCGATCGCGGCCGCCAACACGGTCCTGATGCTGCGGCACTCGATCTATTCGGTCATCTCGCCCGAAGGCTGCGCGTCCATTCTGTGGCGCGACAGCGACCACGCGCGCGAGGCGGCGGAAGCGCTCAAGCTGACCGCGGAGGACCTGCGAGAGCTCGGTGTCGTCGATACCGTCATCGAGGAGCCGCTGGGCGGCGCGCATCGCGCACCCGCGGACACGATCGCCAGCGTCGGCGACGGGCTGGCCGCCGCGCTCGACGGGTTGGCCGGGATGGACGCCGACGCGCTGATCGATCACCGGCGCCGGAAGTTCCTCGAGATGGGGAAGGCTTCGCTTTCCTGAAGCGTCAGGGTCAGGCGACCCGGCCGTGGCAGTGCTTGTATTTCTTTCCCGACCCGCACGGGCACGCCGCGTTGCGCGGAACCTTGCCCCAGGTCTCCGGTACCTGCGGGTCGAGATGGCGGCCGAGCGGCTCGTAGAAGGTCCATCCGGGCGGCACCTCGTCGACCGCGCCGGCAAGCGCGGCGCTACGCGGCGCCGGACCCTGCGCGAGAGCGGCGGCCGGGTGCAGCCCGTCCGGCTCGCCGCCGGAAAGCGCGCCCGCCATGGCAGGGTCGTCGCGGCGTTCCACGATCCCCTCCTGCTCGCCGCGCGGCGTCATTTCCTCGGGGTCCCGGATCTCCAGGTCCAGATGGCACATCACCGACGTCGTCGTCTCGCGCAGCTGTTCCAGCATCGCGTTGAACAGGTCGAACGCCTCCCGCTTGTACTCGTTTAGCGGATCCTTCTGGCCGTAAGCGCGGAGACCGATGCCCTGGCGCAAGTGGTCGAGCCCCAGCAGATGCTCCTTCCAAGTCTGGTCGAGAAGCTGGAGCAGGATGCTCTTTTCGGCCAACCGCATGATCGCCGGCGTGTAGTTGGCCGCCTTTTCCGCCATCAGCCGATCGCCCTCGGCGATCATCCGCTCGGCGATCTCCTCGTCGGCGATCCCCTCTTCCTTGGCCCAGTCGGCCACGGGCAGATCGCGGCCGAGGAGGCGCAGACCCTCCTCGTGCAGCGTGTCCACCTCCCACTGCTCGGCATAGGCGCGTTCCGGGATGCAGCGCGAGACCGCGGTCCGGATCGCCTCGTGGCGCATGTCGGCGATCGTGGAAGACACGTCCGTGGCGGTCATCAGGTCCTTGCGCTGGTCGTAGATCACCTTGCGCTGGTCGTTCATCACGTCGTCGAACCGGAGCAGGTTCTTGCGGATTTCGAAGTTGCGCTCCTCGACCTTCTTCTGAGCCTTTTCGAGCGCCTTGTTGATCCACGGATGGACGATGGCCTCGCCCTCTTCGAGGCCGAGGCGGCGCAGCATGCCGTCGATCCGCTCCGAACCGAAGATCCGCATCAGATCGTCCTCGAGCGACAGGAAAAAGCGCGACTGGCCGGGATCGCCCTGGCGGCCGGAGCGGCCGCGCAGCTGATTGTCGATCCGCCGCGCCTCGTGGCGCTCGGTGCCGATCACGCAGAGCCCGCCGCCCGCGATCACGATCTTCCGGTTGGCCTCGACCTCGTCCTGGATCCTCGCGCGGATCTCGGGTTCCTTCTTCTCGCGCTCGGCATCGGACTTGAGCGTCGCGAGCTCCTGGACCACCTGCATGTCCGCATTGCCGCCCAGCTGGATGTCGGTGCCGCGCCCGGCCATGTTGGTGGCGATGGTTATCGCGCCGGGCTGGCCCGCCTGGGCGATGATAAAGGCCTCCTGCTCGTGGTAGCGGGCGTTGAGAACGCTGTGCTCGATCTTGCGCTCCTTGAGCAGACCGGAGAGGTGCTCGGACTTCTCGATCGACACGGTGCCCACCAGCACCGGCTGCCGGCGGCCGCGGCACTCCTCGATCATGTCGAGGATCGCCTTGTTCTTTTCTTCGAGCGTCCGATAGACCTCGTCGTCCTCGTCCGCCCGGATGCAAAGCTCGTTGGTCGGGATCTCGGCGACTTCGAGACCGTAGATTTCGGCGAGCTCGGCCGATTCGGTCATCGCGGTGCCGGTCATTCCGGCGAGTTTCGGATAGAGGCGGAAATAATTCTGGAAGGTGATCGAGGCGAGGGTCTGGTTCTCGGCCTGGACCTCGACGTCTTCCTTGGCCTCGAGGGCCTGGTGGAGCCCTTCGGAGAAGCGCCGTCCCTCCATCATGCAGCCGGTGAACTCGTCAATGATGACGATGCGGCCGTCCTTGACGATGTAGTCGGTGTCGCGCTCGAAAAGAACATGCGCGCGCAGCGCCTGGTTGACGTGGTGCACCACCGAAATGTTGGAAATGTCGTAGAACCCCGCGCCCTTGAGGAAGTCTCCCTCGGCCAGCAGCGTTTCCATCGTTTCGGAGCCCGACTCGGTGAGGGCGACGGTGCGCTGCTTCTCGTCCTTCTCGTAATCCTCGGGGCCGAGATGCGGGATCAGCTTGTCGATCCGGCGGTACATGTCCGTCGTATCGTCGGTCGGCCCCGAGATGATCAGCGGGGTCCGCGCCTCGTCGATGAAGATGTTGTCCACCTCGTCGACGATCGCGTAGTGGAAGGGCCGCTGGACCATCTCGTCCATCTGGAACTTCATGTTGTCCCGGAGATAGTCGAAGCCGAACTCGTTGTTGGTGCCGTAGGTCACGTCCGCGGCATAGGCGGCGTGGCGCTCGGTATCGGTGAGCCCATGGACGATGCAACCGACCGACAGGCCGAGGAATTCGTAGATCTGGCCCATCCACTCGGAGTCGCGCCGGGCAAGGTAGTCGTTCACCGTCACCACGTGGACGCCCTCGCCCGCGAGCGCGTTGAGATAGACGGGAAGCGTCGCCACCAGCGTCTTGCCCTCGCCGGTCTTCATCTCGGCGATCATGCCGCGGTGAAGCACCATGCCGCCCATGAGCTGGACGTCGTAGTGGCGCTGTCCGAGAGTGCGCTTGGCCGCCTCGCGCACCGTGGCGAAGGCGTCGTAGAGAAGGTCGTCGAGCGACTCGCCGCCCGCCGCCCGCTCGCGCAGCCAGCCCGTGCGTGCCTTGAGCGCTTCGTCGGAAAGGGCTTCGACCTCGGGTTCGAGCGCGTTGATCGTCTCGGCTTCGTGCGCCAGGCGCTTCATCAGGCGCTCGTTGGCGCTGCCCATCAGGCTTTGCGCGATACGGCCGAACATCGAGATTCCTCGGACCAACCTGTCGGGTGCATCGGGACGGGCATGTTCCCGAAGTTCTCCACAGATAGGCAGACCTCGGAGCGCTGTCAACGAAGCCATGGACGCGCCGTCCCCGCGAATCCCGGGCCGGAACACGATGGACAGCGCCGCGCGGTCGGGGCATAAGCCTTCGATCCGACAACCCCTTCATCGGGAACACCACGCTTTGGCGAATATTTCCCCCCTGGCGCCGGACGCCTTTCCGGCGCTTCCACCGGTTGCGGGCGTACGCATGGCCGCCGGCGCCAGCGGCGAGCGTTATGCCGGGCGCGACGACCTCCTTCTGGTCGATCTCGCGCGCGGAACGACCGTAGCGGGGGTTACTACCCGCTCCAGAACGGCGGCGCCGCCGGTGCTGTGGACCCGCGCGATGCTCGAGGCCGGGCGCGCCTCGGCATTGGTCGTGAACGCGGGCAACGCCAACGCCTTCACGGGTCCGGCCGGCGCGGACTGCGTCTCGGCGACCGCCAGGGCCGCGGCGGCGGGTCTCCGGCGGCGCGCGCGCGAGGTGGCCATCGCGTCCACGGGTGTCATCGGCGTTCGGCCGAACATCGATCGCATCACGGATACGATTCCGGACCTCGCGGCGGCGCTGACCGACGACGGATGGGCGGCTGCGGCGGACGCGATCCGCACCACCGACACCTTCGCGAAGGGCGCGGGCTCGACAACGCGGATTGGGGACACGCAGGTAGCTATAGCCGGCATCGCCAAGGGATCCGGCATGATCGCGCCCGACATGGCGACCATGCTCGCTTTCCTCTTTACCGACGCAAGGCTTCCGGCGCCGGTCCTCGACCGGGTTCTGCGCCAGGCGGTGAACCGCTCGTTCAATTCAATCACCGTCGATGGCGACACATCGACCAGCGACATGGGGCTCCTCTTCGCCACGGGGAAGGCGGGCAACGATCCCGTGGAGGACTGGCGCGACGGCCGTCTCGCACCCTTCCGCGAAACGCTGGGCGCGGTCTGCCGGGACCTCGCGCAACAGATCGTCCGCGACGGCGAGGGCGCGACCAAGTTCGTCGCGATCCATGTGTCCGGCGCGACTTCGGAAGCCGCGGCAAGGCGCATCGGACTGACCGTCGCCAACTCCCCTTTGGTCAAGACCGCGATCGCGGGCAGCGACGCCAACTGGGGCCGGATCGTCGCGGCGCTCGGAAAGACGAGCGAGCGGATCGACGTCCAGGCGCTGACGATCTCCATGGGCGGAGTCCGGATCACCGACGGCGAATCCCTGGTCGACGGCTACGACGAGACCCCCGTGGCCGCGCACCTAGCCGGTTCCGAAATCGAGATCGCCATCGATGTCGGCGTCGGGCGCGGGAAAGCGACGGTGTGGACCTGCGATCTCACGCACGGCTACATCGACATCAATGCCGACTACCGAAGCTGAGCGACCGGTTCTTCTGGTCGCCGCGGTGGCGCTGGTCGACGTGGACGGGCGGGTGCTGATCGCCCGACGCCCCGAGGGCAAGGCGATGGCGGGGCTCTGGGAGTTTCCGGGCGGCAAGGTCGGTGCCGGCGAAACCCCGGAGGAAGCCCTGATCCGCGAGCTCGAGGAAGAGCTCGGCATCGACGTGACGGAGAACTGCCTCGCCCCGTTCACTTTCGCATCGCACGCCTACGACCGTTTCCACCTCCTGATGCCGCTCTACGTCTGCCGGGTGTGGGAGGGATCGGTGCGTCCGCTGGAGGGCCAGACCCTCAAATGGGTGCGCCCGGTGCGGCTCGGCGATTATCCGATGCCGCCGGCCGACCGGCCCCTGGTCGCGATGCTGCGGGACCTGTTGTGAGCGGTCCCTCCGCGCTTCGGGTCTGGGGGATCGTCGCTCTCTGCTTCTGCGCGCTTGGCCTCACTTTCGCCGCGCGGTCCTCGGTCGGCGTGCTGATGCCGATCTGGGAGGTCGACCTCGGCTGGTCGCGCGGGCTGAGCTCGACGGGAAGTTCTCTGGTGCTCGTGATGATGGCGCTGATCTCGCCGATCGCGGGCGATATCATCGACCGCGTCGGGCCGCGCCACGTCTTCGCCGGCGGGCTGGTCTTCATGGGTGGCGCGATCGTCGCGAGCTCGCAGATCTCGCGGGAATGGGAGTTTTTGATCCTGTTCGGCGTGATCGGCGGCATCGGCCATGGAGCGATCTCTCTGCCGCTGGTGACCACGATGATGGCGCAGCTGCTCAAGCGCCACAGCGGGCTCGCCACCGGCTTCGCGCTGTCGGGTTCCACCGCGGGCCAGCTTCCGGTGCTCACCCTCCTCGCCCTCCTGGTTACCGTTCTGGGTTGGCGGGGCGCCTATCTGAGCTTCGGACTGGGCCTTCTCGCCCTGATCCCGCTGGCCTGGCTGATGCTCAAGGGCGTGGGAAGGGAGCCGACCGCGAAGGGCGAACGCCACGGAGACGGCGAGACTCTCTGGGCGCGGCTCCGGATTCTCTCGCGTAACCGCACCTTCGTGCTCCTGACCTGCTCTTTCGTGCTTTGCGGGTTCACCACCGCCGGCGTGTTCGACGTCCATTTCGTACCTTACGCGGTGAGCTGCGGCTTCGCGCTGGTCGATTCCACGGCGGCGCACGGCGCGCACGGGATCGGCAACATGATCGGTTTGATCCTGTTCGGATGGCTGTCCGACCGGATGCACCGCGCGCGGTTGCTGGCCGCGATGTACGCGGCACGCGCGCTTCTGTTCGTCCTCCTCCTGAACACGACGGGGAGTCTGACGCTCCTCTTCGTCTTCACGGTCGCGTTCGGCATTCTCAACTTCGCGACGCTCGCGCCCATTGCGAGCCTGATCGCCTCGCATGTGGGGATTCGCATCATGGGTCTCTCGATGGGGCTGATATTCGGTGCGCATTCGATCGGCGCGGCGGCGGGAGCGATTTTCGGCGGCTATTTCTACGACCTCACCGCGCGCTACGAAGGGGTGTGGCTGATCGCCCTCGGGCTCGCTCTCGTCGCCGCCGTCTTCGCCATCCTGGTGCGGGAGGAGCCCGACGAGAACAGGCCTCGGATGGGCGTTGCCGCTCCAGCTCCCGCTTGAGACGCTTCGTCGAAGCGGGCTAGGACTCAGGACGGTTTTGCTCCTTGGCGGGCCGGGCGGGCCGGTTCGCCCGCCGAGCGTTCTTCGGCGTCCAGAGCGTCGGCCAGGCGGGCGGCGGCGCTGCCGGGGCGGAGCGGTTGCTGCTGGCTGGCGGCCGGCGCCCAGCCGGTGAGGAAGAGCACCTGGAAGGTCGCCGGAACACGCCCGTCGGCGTCGCCGAACAGCGACTCGTACCGCGTCGCCGCCGCGGCAAAGACCGTTCGCCGCGTCGGACCCCGGCGGCGCCCGGTAAGCGCGTTGGCTTCTCCCATGGCCCGCAGGTCCCGCATCAGGGCGAACGCGTCGGGCCATGTGACGGTGAGCGTGTCGCTGTCCGCGACAGGCAACGAGAAACCCGCGCGCTGGAGGAGCGCCCCGCCGTCGCGGATATCGGCGAAGGGCGCCACCCGCGGGCTCGCGCCGCCTACCGTCTCGCTCTCCGCCTCGAGCATGACGCGGCGAAGCTCGTGCAGGGTCTCGCCTCCGAAGCACGCGGCGAGGAACAGCCCGTCCTCCACCAGTACCCGGCGGATCTGGACCAACACGCCCGGCAGATCGTTGACCGCGTGAAGGGTGAGCGCGCCGAGCACCAGATCGAAGCTCGCCGGGGCGAAGGGGAGGGCTTCCTCGTCGGCCGCGACGGGAATCCCCGTCCGTTGCCGTACCAGCGCTTCGGCGGAGTCGGAAACGACGACGCGCTCCACACCGGCCCGTGCGGCGACCGGGCCGCACAAGCGGTCGCTGAGGGACCCGAGCACCAGCACCCGGCGAAATCTGCGCTGGATGTCGTCGAGCCGGTCGGCGAGCCGCTCCGCGATCTCGTCGTGCAGGAAGGCGGCCTGCGCTCCATGCCGAGCGCTGCGGTTCCGCTGCCGGCGGACTGCCCGCCGGTCGAAGACCTGGGTGGGTCCGGCCATGGCCGCGTTATCGCACCGGTTGGGGCCGGGCTCAATCGCGCCGTTTTCGCCGCGTCCTCCGATGCGCGATCCTTGGCGAACGGCTAAAATCCGGATCGATAAACGGGAGCGGAAAGCGATGGCGAAGACGGTGACGGCGGATGAGTTGCGGGCGATGCTGCTCGATGGGGAGGAACTGGCGCTTCTCGATGTCCGGGAAGAAGGCGCGTTCTCGGAGTCGCATCTCCTGTTCGCGAGCTCGCTGCCCTTGAGCCGGCTCGAATTCGGCATCGACGCGCTGGTGCCGCGCCGTGGAACGCGGATCGTGCTGTGCGACGACGGCGGCGGGCTCGCCGGGCGCGCGGCCGACAAGCTGGCCGATTTCGGCTACGCCGATGTCTCCGTCCTCGACGGCGGGACGGCCGGGTGGGAGCGCACGGGTAACGTCCTGTTCAGCGGCGTCTACGTGCCGAGCAAGGCGTTCGGCGAATATGTCGAGGAGATCTGCCACACCCCCAACATCACCGCCCCCGAGCTCAAGGCGCGGCTCGATGCGGGGGACGATATCGTGGTGCTCGACAGCCGGCCGATGGACGAGTTCCGGCGGATGAACATCCCGACGGCGATCGACGTGCCGGGGGCGGAGCTCGCCTATCGGGTGCACGACATCGCGCCGTCGCCGGATACCGCGGTGGTGGTCAACTGCGCGGGGAGAACGCGGAGCATCATCGGCGCGCAGTCGCTGATCAAGGCGGGGATACCCAACCCGGTCATGGCGCTCCGCAACGGCACGATGGGCTGGGAGCTAGCGGGGTTCGAGCTCGAACGCGGCAACGAGCGCCCACCGCCCGAGGTCAGCCCGGAAGGGCTCGCGCGCGGGCAGGCATGCGCGGCCAGGGTCGCGGCGAGCCGGAGGATCGAGACCGTCGACCGGGACAGGCTGGAGACCTGGCGCGCCGAAGCGGATCGGCGTTCGCTGTTCCTGCTCGACGTGCGCGGCGTCGACGAATACGAGGCGGGGCACCTCGCGGGATCGCGCCCGATCCCGGGCGGGCAGCTGGTGCAGACGACCGACGCGGTGATCGGCACCCGCAACGCACGCGTCGTGCTGATCGACGACACCGGCGTGCGGGCCACGATGACGGCGGCGTGGCTGGTCGAGATGGGCTGGCCGGAGGTCGCGGTCTACCGGCTCGATCCGGAGGCCGACGGGATCGAGACCGGGGCCTGGGAGCCCACCGTGCTCGGGCTGGACGAAGCCGAGGCCCGGCCGGTCGGGGTGGAGGCGCTTTCCGCCGGTCTCGGCGACGGCACGATGGCCGCGATCGACCTTGGCGGCAGCCGCGCCTATCTGGCCGGTCACGTGCCGGGCGCCGCCTTCGCGCTCCGGTCCCGCCTGGACGACGCGCTCGCCGGGTTGCCCGAAGCGGACACCGTGGTGCTGATCTCCTCGGACGGGCGGCTCGCGCGGCTCGCGGCGGCCGAGCGCGACGGGAAATTTGCGTATCTGGCGGGCGGAACCGAGGCCTGGGTCGCGGCGGGAATGCCGCTCGCCGAGGGCGAGGAGCTCATGCTCGACAGCACCGACGACGTGTGGCTCAGGCCCTACGACCGCGGCGGGAACGTCGCGCAGGCGATGAACGCTTATCTCGAATGGGAACTTCAGCTCGTCCAGCAGGTCGAGGCGGACGGCACCGCCCGGTTCCGCCGCTTCGACGGGTGAACGCCGCCGTCCCGTCTGTCGTCGCCGCCGCGGGGCGGGCGTTCATCGACCTGATCCTGCCACCGCGCTGCCTGTCCTGCGGTATACCGGTGGCGAACCAGGGAACGCTGTGCGCGACCTGCTGGCCGGCGCTCACCTTCATCGGCGCGCCGTTCTGCGAAGTGTGCGGGGCTCCGTTCGTTTACGAGGTGCCGGACGACACGGTGTGCGCCGATTGCCTCCGCCGCCCGCCGCGTTACGACCGGGCGCGCTCGGTTCTGCGTTACGACGACGCGTCCCGGGATCTCGTGCTGGCGTTCAAGCACGGCGACCGCACGGATTCCGCGGCGCCGTTCGCCCGCTGGCTGGCCAACGCGGGGGGAGAACTTCTGGACGGCGACGCGCTGCTGGTGCCGGTGCCGCTTCATCCGTCGCGCCTGTTGGCGCGCCGCTACAACCAGTCGGCGCTGCTCTGCGACAAACTCGCCCGGATCGCAGAGGTCGACTGGTCGGCCGACGGGCTCGCGAGACGTCGTCGAACGCGGTCCCAGGGCCGGTTGAGCCCGACGGAACGCAGGCGCAACGTGAGCGGCGCGTTCGCGGTCACCGAGGCTGGAAAGGCGAACGTCGCCGGACGACGCGTCGTCCTTGTGGACGACGTGCTGACCACGGGAGCCACCGCCGAAGCATGCGCAAGCGCGTTGCTCCGGGGTGGGGCGCGGAGCGTCGACATATTGACGCTCGCACGCGCTGTAACGCTCAATGGGGCCGGTAACGGGTAGAAAAGTCCGCGCGGAAAGGCATATTGGAGGCTGGGCAAAACGGGGGCCGGACGGTGAGCGGAATTGAAGTCTATTCGAGCCTGTGGTGCCCGTTCTGTGCCCGCGCGAAGGCGCTGCTCAACCGGAAGGGCGTGGAGTATCGAGAAATCGACGTCGACCGGGACCCCAACCTGCGCCAGCAGATGATGCGGCGGGCGGGCGGGCGCCGCACGGTGCCTCAGATCTTCGTCGACGGCCGCCACGTGGGCGGATCGGACGACCTCGCGGCTCTGGAACGTGCCGGCGAACTCGACGCCCTGCTCGGAATCGAATAGTGGCCGGACCGTTCACGGTCGCCTGCATCCAGACCAACACCGGCAGCGACGTCGCCGCCAACCTCTCGGCCGCGCTCTCTTTCGCCCGCGATGCGCGCGACGCCGGCGCCGATCTGATCGCCTTTCCGGAAGTCGTCGCCCTGATCGAACCCGACCGGGACGCGCTGGTCGCGCAAACAGGCGGCGAGGACGGGCACGAGGCGCTTGCGGCCTTCTCGGGGTTCGCGTCTGCCTCCGGGGCGTGGCTGCTGGTCGGTTCGCTTACCGTCGGACTCGGCGGCGGGCGGCTCGCCAACCGGTCGTTCCTGCTCGACCCGGACGGCAAGGTTGCGGCGCGCTACGACAAGATCCACCTCTTCGACGTCGATCTTCCGGACGGCAAGAGCTCCCGCGAGTCGGACCGCTACGAGGCAGGCGAGACCGCCGTGCTGGCGCAACTGCCCTGGGGCGGGCTGGGCATGACCGTGTGCTACGATCTCCGTTTCCCGGTGCTCTACTGGAAACTCGCTCGGGCGGGCGCGGATTTTCTCGCGGTCCCGTCGGCTTTTACGCGGACGACCGGGCGCGCCCATTGGCATGCGTTGCTGAAGGCACGCGCCATCGAGACCGGTTGCTACGTTATCGCGCCCGCCCAGTGCGGCGACCATGCGGGCGGGCGGGAGAGCTACGGTCATTCGCTGGTGGTCGAGCCGTGGGGCGAAATCGTGGCGGACGGCGGCGAGGAGGTGGGCTTCGCACTCGCCGAGATCGATCCGGCCAGGGTCCTGGAGGCCCGGGCCGCGCTGCCCGCGCTCAAGAACGCGCGGCGCTACGATCCGCCGTCGAGCCTGCGCCCGGCGGAATAGCCCGACCCGCGGCTGGCGCATATCCGCTGGACCAGCGCGGGCGCCGGCCGGGCCACCTCGCCGTGTTCGTAAGCGATTACCGCGAGCGTACCCTCGACCGCGCGCAGGAGTTCGCCCGGCCGCAAGAGGAAATCCGGGTTGCGCGGACGTCCGAAACGCGCGTTGCCCTCCGCGAAGGTCTCGTAGATCAGAACGCCGCCCTCCGAGACCGATCCGACGATGCGGTGAAGGATCGGGCGGAAGAGGTAATTCGTCACCAGCACGGCGGCGAATTGCCGCGCTCCGAGGGGCCAGTCTCCGCCGCTCTCGAGATCGGCTTCGATCAGCGAGAAGTCTTCGCGTCCGAGAAGGTCCGACACGCCGGCCGAATATCGGTCGACGCCGGTCACCCGGTGGCCTCGTTCGAGGAAGAACCGCGAATGCCTGCCGGTTCCGCAGGCGAGGTCGAGCACGGCCCCGCCCGCCGGCACCGCCGAGGCGAACCGGACCACCCAGTCCGAGGGCTTTTCGGGGTGCCCGCGCGGAGTCACCGACGGCTTGCCCCGTTCCGCGACTTCGACCACATTAGGCGTAACGATTCTGTCATCTGAACAATTTGCAGGTCTCGGATGATCTTGTACAACCTGCGCTGCGCCGACGACCACGAGTTCGAAGCGTGGTTCAAGGACAGCGACACGTTCGACCGTCAGGTCGCCGACGGCGAGGTGGCTTGCCCGATTTGCGGCGACGCCCGCGTGGGCAAGGCAATCATGGCCCCGCGCCTGTCGCGCACCGCGAGGAAGGGCGCGGCGGACACGCCAAACCCCGCCGAAATCCGCAGCCGCTACGTCCAGGCGCTGCGCGACATGCGCCGCCAGGTCGAGGAGAACTGCGACTATGTCGGCCCCGACTTCGCCGCGGAAGCGCTGAAGATCCACAAGGGCGAGACCGACGAGCGCAACATTTACGGCGAGGCGACCGAAGACGAGACCAAGACCCTGATCGACGAGGAAGTCCCGTTCGGCCGCGTGCCTTGGGTCCCCCGCGACGACGCGTAGCGCCCGCCTCCCTCACGGTCCGATGCGCTCGGCGACCGCCATGTAGTTCACCGAGAGACTGCGGGTGAGCTTCCACTCGTCGGTCAACACATCGTAGCCGACCCCGTCGAGGGCGCCGAGTTTCGCGCCGCCGGCTTCCAGCGCCCGCGACAATTCCGACGGCCGGACGAAGCGGCGCCAGTCATGGGTTCCTCGGGGCAGCCAGCGCAGGACGTATTCGGCGGCGACGATTCCGAGCGCGAAGGATTGCGGGGTCCGGTTGAGCGTCGCGAAAAAGAGCTTCGCGTCCGGCCTCGCCGCGGCGACGCAGGCGGCGACGAACGCGCCGAGGTCGGGCACGTGTTCGACCACCTCGAGCGCGATCACCGCATCGAAGTCCCGTTCTTCCGCGACGAGATCCTCGACCGTGCCGGCCCGGTAAGCGATGTCGAGCTCCATTCGTGCGGCATGGTCTTGCGCGATGGAGATATTGCGCGCGCTCGGATCGATCCCCGTCACCCGGGCGCCCAGCCGCGCCAAAGGCTCGCACAACAGCCCGCCGCCGCAGCCGACATCGACGATGTCGAGGCCGGCGAGCGGCGACGGGTCCTCGGGCTTCCGGTCGTTCGCGCGGCACAAGGCGTCGCGGACATAGCGTACCCGGACGGGATTCAGCTTGTGCAAGGGGCGGAAACCGCCCTCGGGGTCCCACCAGGCGTCGGCCATCGCGGAGAACTTGGCCAACTCCGCTTCATCGACCGGCGCCGTGTTCGGTTGCTTGCTACCCATCTTCCGTATATGTATGCGCGCCCTCGCGGTCGGCCCCTCTGGGTTCTTGGTTTAACCAAGGGCGCGCAGAAGGGAGCGTAGAAACCCAGAATCCTCCTTGTCAACAAAGAAAAACGGGCCCCCTGCAAGGGACCCGTTGATCTTTGAAGTGCCCTCCAAAGAGAGGGGCCACCCCCCCCGTAGGGCCATCCACGCTTGCCACGTGGACGGAACATACCGACGGGCAACGGCCCCTGTCAACCCAAAATCGGGAAACGGAGGGCACGGAACCGACAAATCGGCCAACGGGTGATTCGCTTTATGAACCATGACCGACCGAAAAGACCCATCAGCTAAGACGTCCACGTCCACCAGCAAGAACCCGATGGGACGCCGCCACCTGGGACCCGACCATTTCGCCTCCGAGGAAGCGGCCGCGGCCTTCGCCGGGCTCGCCGAGGGCGAAAGCCACCACGAGATCGGCGACCTTTTGCAGAAGGCGGGATGCGCGCTCGGCTGGCATCCCCGCCTGATCGTCCATTTCCGCCTGCTGCTCGACTTCACCCGTCCCCAGGACTGGCTCCCGGGCGCGCGGCCGATCGTCTGGCTTTCCGTTCAGGAAGCCGCCAACAGCCTCGGCGTGACTCCCTCGCAGGTACGCCGCAGCGAGAAGAGGCTCCACGAGCTCGGCGCCATAGCCTGGAAGGACTCTTCCAACCACCGCCGTTACGGCGAGCGTGACGAGAACGAAAACATCGCCCAGGCATGGGGGGTCGATCTCTCTCCCGCCGCGGCGCTGCTGCCGCTCCTGAGGGAGACCGCCGCCGAACTCTGTTCCAGACGCGCCGAATGCCGGCACACCAAACAGGACCTCGCGGCTCTCAAGGAGTCCATCCTTGCCGCAATAAAGACCGCCCTGGAAGCGGGCACTCTGGACGAGACTTCGGCCGAGGCGTGGCGCCGCCAGGTGCTGGACGCCGCCGGCGGCAACAAGCGCGCCAGCCTCGCCGACCTCAAGGACCGCCTGAAGCGCCTCAAGGCCATCGACGCGGAACTCGGCCAGGACCTCACCGGCAAGCGCCGCGACCCCGATCCCGACGACGACGAGGACGACGGAGAAAGCGGCAGCGGATGCGGCGATCCGTCCGAAGGCCCCGGCGAGCCTGTGGATAACCCTGTGGATAACTCGGATTTTCGTGCAAATCCAGAAGCCAGCGAGCACCGCAGCGCACCCCGTGCCGAGCCTCCGCGCTTGCCACCATATGATACTACAAAGGGCACTGTATGTGAAAACATTACAGTAGCGCGGAGCGCCCGCCGGGAAGAGGAACGGGGTAGCGAAGCCCGGCCCCGGAACC
>JAJEHI010000123.1 GCA_022823775.1 Defluviicoccus sp.
ACGCAATGGCGAAATCGGGGCCGGGCTCGGAAGGACCGTGGCTTCGCCGGTGCGCCCGGCCGGTCAGGGCGCGCTCGCGTCATCCGATGACCGGGCGGTGGGGGCGTTCGGTGCGGTTCAACTGCGGGGGGTGGCGGTTCCCGTTCCCGTACCCCTCAACGCCCGGGGTCGAGGCCCGGGAACGGCATCGGGAACGCCGCCGGTCCGCGTCATCGCGCCCCCGCATGACGGTTAATTCCCGGCTATCGAAAACGGTGCGGCGATCATGGGAGGCGCCGGGTTCGACGCGACGCTCCGAATGCTCCCAACAGCCGGTTCCGCTCGAAAATGCCGCCCACCTCGCGGCGGTCGGTTCCGTAGAAGGTCGTTGCCGCCGATCCGTCCCGCATTGACATTGTCGCCGGGGTGGATAGCCGCATCCATCCAGCGCGGTAACGGCGATCCTCTGCCGCCGCCTCACGCTCCCGCCTCTCGTCCTCAGGAGTTTGAGAGAAGCCTTGACCGGTCGGCGTTGAGGTGTCCCGGGGAAGGACATCCCTCCGCCATCCATCACCGGCACGAGGAGAATCGAAAATGGCTACAGCGATGGCGATGCCCGGCAACACGGCGGCAACGTTTTTGATCCACTATTTCGGGGGCGGTCTCGACGGCGACGACCGCTTCGTGGTCGAGCGGTTTCGCGCATATGTTGCGTAGCGGATTATGTTGCGGTGATTCCAGAGATCGTTATCTGACGGGTCATCGATGAGATTGAAGTCAACATAATTTTCGGAACCGTACCGGGTGTACATGACCGTGGCTCCAACAAGAGAGAGGCACGATCATGTTCGAAGAACTGTTCACGACGCCGAGCGCGATCGAGAAGCATCAGGCGGCACCGCTCGCCGAGCGGCGGTTGAGCTATCTCGACCATCTTGCACGATCGGGCACCAGCTGGCGGGTGTTGCGCCTCGTTGCGATCGAGCAGACCCGCCTCGTCCATCTTCTGGATTTGAAGGAAGGCGACACGGTCAGCATTCCCCAGCTCGAGGCTGCGATCGCGGAATGGTCGCGTCCGGGAGATCACAGGTTCCACCGAACGGTGCCGACTTCACCGGCGTCGGCAAGACGCGTTGTGCGAGGCGCGATCCGGTGGCTCCGCTTTCTCGGTTGGCTCGAAGAACCATCGGTGGCGCAGCCTCCCCACCGTGTCGAGCTCGATTCCTACGAGGCGTGGTTGCGCAAAGAACGCGGCTTGTCGGAACAGACGATCAGGTCATACCGCGTCGCTCTCGATGAGTTCTTCGACTGGCTGGACGCCAATGATCTGCCGCTTTCCTCGGTCACTCTGACCGATGTCGACGCCGTCATCGTGGCGAAGAATGCCACCGGGCGCTACAGCCGGAGATCGATAGGGCGGTACGCGGGATCCATACGCACGTTCCTCCGCTTTGCCGAGGACCGCGGCTGGTGCAGACCGGGGATGGCCGCGGCGATGATCCCTCCGCGGGTCTATCCAACGGACACGGTACCGGCGGGGCTGAGCCGGGAGGACGTCGAGCGCCTGTTGGCCACCACCGAGGGCGAGCGGACGGTCGACAAGCGCGACCGCGCCATCCTGATGCTGTTGGTCGCCTATGGGCTGCGATCGGGCGAGGTCCGCGGCTTGCAGCTCGACGACCTTGACTGGGAGAACGAGACACTACGTGTCCGCCGTTCCAAGTCCGGCCGAGCGCATCTCCTCCCCCTGTCCCGAGGCGTTGGACAGGCCATTCTCCGCTACATTCTCGAAGTTCGCCCGCCGCGCCCCGAACGCACCCTCTTCTTCACGCTCTTCGCCCCGATCCGACCGCTCAGCCGGGGGGCGATGACAGCCATGGTCCGCAACCGCCTGCGGCGGATCGGCATCGTCGACGGCCCTCGTGGGCCTCACGCCTTGCGCCATGCGGCGGCGCGGCATCTCCTCGACCGGGGCTTGTCGATGAAGGAGATCGGAGACTTCCTCGGCCATCGCAGCCCCTCGGCCACCGCGGTGTACGCCAAGGTCGATCTCAACGCCCTTCGCGAGGTCGCGGACTTCGATCTGGAGGGCCTCGCATGATCCTCCAGGACGCGATCGACGAATACATCGCCTGGCAGCAAGCCCATGGCTCCAAGTTCACGTCCGGCGCGGGCATCCTGAAGCGCTTCCTCAAGAACGTGGACGCTCGGATGAACTGTGGCGCGGTCGGCGAGGTCGAGGTCTCGGCCTTTCTGTCGGCGAACGGCCGCCGGAGCGGATACCCCACCACGAAGCATTCCGTGCTGGCCGGCTTCTACCGCTACGCGATCGCCCGCGGCTATGCGACCCGGTCCCCGCTTCCGGACCGGGTGCCGATGCCGCCATCGCCGCCGCCTTACATCTACTCCCGGGAGGAGTTGCGCCGCCTCTTCGACTGCATCGATATCAGCCGGAGAACCCCGGTCCAGTTCGATGCCGACACGTTCCGAATGCTGCTCCTTCTCCTGTACGGCGCCGGTCTGCGGATCGGAGAGGCGCTGCATCTGTCGCTCGCGGATGCCGATCTGCCGGCCGCGGTTCTGACCGTGCGGGACACCAAGTTCTACAAGAGCCGCCTCGTTCCAGTCGGTCCGCAACTCGCCGACGCGCTCAAGACCTATGCGGCGTTGCGCGCGAACCGCCCGATGCCGGAGGGGAAGGACTCGGCCTTTCTTGCAAACCGGGACGGAACGCCGGTGGCGAAAGGCACTGTCCACTACGCGTTCGCCAAGCTGCGGCGCACCGCCGGAATCCACGGCGTAAACGGTGCATATCGGTCCCCCTGCCTCCACTCGTTCAGGCATACCTTTGCCGTCCACAGGCTGACCGACTGGTACCGACAGGGCGCCGATGTGCAGCGGTTGCTGCCGCGCCTCGCCACCTATCTCGGTCACGCGAGTCTGGAGGGCACCCAAGTCTATCTGTCGATGACACCGGAGCTGCTGCAACAAGCTTCGCTGCGCTTCGAGCGCTATGCGCGGGGAGGTGGCGATGAGTGATGCCCACACGCTCGGTCCCTGGCTGCGGCGCTTCCTCTCCGAGTTCATCGTCACCGAGCGCAATCTGGCCAGGAATACCCAGAAGAGCTACAGGGACACCTTCGCCCTGTTGCTGCCCTTCGTCAGCAGCAAGATCCGGAAACCGGCGGAGCGGCTGGCAGTTCGCGACCTCACGTCGAAGCGCGTGCTCCAGTTCCTCGCCCATCTCGAAGACGATCGGGGCTGTTCGGTGCAGACCCGCAACCAGCGGCTGGCGGCCATCCGTGCCTTCGCCCGCTTCGTCGCCAGCCGAGACCCCGCCCATGTCGAATGGTCCGGTCATATCCGCGCCATTCCGTCGAAGAGGGCGGCACCCCGGTCGATCGCATGGCTGTCCAAGGCGGAGATCGAGGCCATGCTCGATGTTCCGGATCGAAAAACCCCGCGAGGCCGGAACGAGTACGCCCTGCTCCTGTTCCTTTATAACACCGGAGCGCGCGTCTCCGAGGCGACGCAGCTGAGGGTGCACGACTTGCAGATCCGCCGCTCCGATGGCGGTCACGCCCTTGCAACCCTGCATGGGAAAGGAGGGAAGACGCGGCAGTGCCCGCTGTGGTCGGACACCGAACAGGTGTTGGCCGAACTCGTGCACGACCGCGCGGTCGACGATGCCGTCTTCATCAGCAGGCATCGCAAACCCTTCACCCGGTTCGGCGTCTATCGCCTTGTCGAGCGCTGCGCCGACCGCGTGCCGGCGCTGGCCGGCAGGAAAATAACCCCCCATGTGCTGAGACATACCACGGCCTGCCATCTGCTCCAGGCCGGCGTGGATATCAATACGATCCGCGCCTGGCTCGGACATGTCTCACTCAGCACCACCAACATCTATGCCGAAATCGACCTCGAAATGAAGGCGCGGGCCGTTGCGCTCTGCGACGCGGTGGAGGCGAAGCCGAGCCGACCCTGGAAGGAGAGCAAGGGGCTGCTCGCCTTCCTGAAGTCGCTGTGAACACGAGAGATTATGTTGCGGTGATGTGCTCGCATCCGAGCCTGGAGACCGGATCTATCGTCTCCGCAACATAACCCGCTGCGCAACATATGCGCGACTGAACTGAGCCGCGTTCCGCGGCGGGGTGTCCTGCGCGCGGGGTATTCGGAGCGATCTCTCCACAGCAGGCCAGCCGCCTGAGACCGTCCGCCAGACGTGACGGCGCGCGGTTCAGTCCCCGTTCTACCTGGACGATCGATAGTCACCAACGCCCACGAGCAAGAGCATGGGCGTGCTTTTCGTGACCGATCGGACCAGAAGGGAGACGCCCGATGACACAGCTTCGGCAACGCATGGTCAACGACATGACCGTCCGCGGCTTCGCCG
>JAJEHI010000143.1 GCA_022823775.1 Defluviicoccus sp.
GCCGCCCGGGAGCCCCCCACCCCCTAACCCCCCCCCCGCTGGGGCGTGGGTACTCGCTCGCCGCTTCCTGCTTGCCTTCCCCCCCCCCGCTTGCGGGTGGGGCCGGGGGAGGGCGGTCACCCGGTCAGGTCGGAAATTACCGTAGCCGACGGCGGATCCTCCGCCTCCCTCAGAGCGGGATGACGATCAGCGTGTCGATCGTCTCGGACTCCAGGACAACGGTGCGCTCGGCGTAGCGCAGCTCGGCGGCGGCCTCGACCACGACATCCAGATAGCGCCCGGCGCAGAACAGGTCCGTCCGCGCCATCTGCATGGTGCGGAAGACCGCGAAGTTGGCGCGGACGGTCCAGAGGCCGGGGCGGGCCCGGACGACGGTCGGCGGGTCGATCAGGTGGCGGTAGCAATGCGGTTCGAAGACGTTGGCCTCGCGCAACGCCTTGATCCGATCCGCCATCATGCCGTGGCCCTCGCACAGCATCAGCCCGACCGGCATGTCCGCCGCATGGTTGGCCCGCGTCGTGATGCGGTAGATCCCGGTCTCGACGAAGAAGTTCGGCCACTCCTCGAGAAGATCCTCGTCGATCGCGTGCGCGTAGGCGCGGTTGAGCGCGTCGATCCGGCGGACCAGCGCGGGGTCGGCATCGGTCATGGCGGGCAGCGGCGGGGTCACGTCTCTTCTCCAGGGGCGGGCGCGCGCACTAAACCACCGAAGCCGCGTTGCCGGAAGGGGCGGCGGAAGCCGCGCTCGGCTATAGTCCGGGTCCGACGAACGACGGGCGAGGCGCCGATGTTTCTCCGCAATGCGTGGTATGTCGCGGCCTGGAGCGGCGAGGTGACGGATACGCCGCTCGCCCGGACGCTGCTGGGCGAGCCGGTGGTGCTGTTCCGCGCCGGGGACGGCGCGCCGGTCGCGCTCGAGGACCGGTGCTGCCACCGCCAGCTGCCGCTCTCGATGGGGAGGGTCGTGGATGGCGGGATCCAATGCGGCTATCACGGGCTCCGCTTCGACGCCCAGGGGCGCTGCACCGGCGTTCCGGGCCAGAGCGCGGTTCCGCCGGGCGCCGCGGTGCGCGCCTACCGGCTCGCCGAGCGCTGGGGCTGGGTCTGGATATGGATGGGCGATCCGGCCCGCGCCGACGAATCCTCGATTCCCGACTGGTGGTTCATGGACCATCCCGGCTGGAAAGTCGTCCCGGGGAACGGCGGACGGCCGATCCACACGAGGAGCAATTACGAGCTGATTACCGACAACCTGCTCGATCTCAGCCACGTCGGCTATGTCCATCCCGACACCATCGGCAGCGACAACGTGGTGAACTTTCCGGTCCGCACCGAGCGCAAGGCCGATCGGGTCGTCATGACCCGGCTGATGCCCGACGTCGAGCCGCCGCCGTTCCACAGGATGGCCGGCGGGTTCGAGGGCAATGTCGACCGCTGGATGATCGTCGAGGCGGCGCTTCCCGCCCTGATCGACGTCGACGTCGGCAGCGCGGAGGTCGGTGGCGGCGCGCTGGAAGGCGACCGGCTGCAGGGGATCGCCTATCACGCGCTCAACGCGCCGACGCCGGAGACCGCGACCACGACCCATTTCTTCTATGCGCATGCCCGCTTCTTCAGGACGGACAGCGCCGAGATGGACGAGGTCTATCGCCGCGACTTCTACAGGATCTTCATGGAGGACGTGGCGATCGTCGAGGCGCAGCAGGCCTCGCTCGACAGGAACCCCGCCGCCGAATGGATCGACATCAACGTCGATGCGCCGGGGCTCGCGATGCGCGCGCTGCTCCGCGAGCGCATCGCCGCCGAAGCCGCGGCCTCGGCGGAAGCCGGCGCCGCAATCCGCAACCCGCGACCGAAGGAGATCCGCATGAGCGCCGTCGTTCTACTGGTGGAATTGAAGATGGAGGAAGGCAGGCGGGGGGATTTCGTCGCCCGCGCCCAACGGCACCGCGAGCTCGTGCTGGCGAACGAGCCGGCCTGCCGGCGTTTCGACATCGTGGTCCCGGACGGCACGGACGACGTCGTGCGCCTCTACGAGGTCTATGACGACCAGGCCGCCGTCGACCGCCACATGCAGACCGACTACATGGCGGCCTACCGCGCGGACACCGGGTCCATGGTGGCCGACCGGCGGATCGTGACCGCGGTGCTGGCGAACGAATAGGTCCGCGCCCGGGGTCCGGAACGACGGAACGATCAGCGCGTCGTCGCTGCCGTTCGACCCGGCGGTGGAAATCGACGCGGCGTTCGAGATCGCGTGAGGCGCGCTATTCGGCCGGGACGGGCTCCTTCGCCCTTGCCTCCCGCTCCTCCTTCTCCTTGCGCAGCCGGCCGACCGGCTCGGTGGCCCAGCCGTGCTCGGAGATGTCGAAGACGACGCCGTTGATGTCCTTGTACTTCTCCTCCGCCTGAAGGCCCTCGTAATCGCCTTCGAGCGTGTAGTAGTAGGACCCGCCGGCCTCCTCGATCTTCTTCGCCGTCGCTTCGGCGTCGTCGACCACAAACCCGACATGGTGCATCCCGGCCCAGTCGGGGCCGTTGACGAGCCCCCTGGTCCCTTCCGGGAAGTTGAGCAGGGCGAGATTGATCGTCCCGTCCGACAGCATGATCACGTTGCCGAACGGCGTGTCGCCGCGGCAGACCCGCTCCATCTCGAACACGCTCTCGTAGAACCGCGCGGCCTTTTCGAGGTCTGGCACCTGAATCGCGACGTGGCGCAGCTTGGCCATCGATCCGCTCCGTGGCTGTTTGCGTGACACGATTTTGGCCCAGGCGCGGGCGCGGGGCAACCGGGAGCGGATCCCCGTCCGTGTCAAACCAAAAAAGGGCGACAGAGGTCCGACATCCCGGAATGCCGAGTAGGATATGGCCGGTGGTTCTGGATTCAAAGGATGGGCTCGCCTAAAAGACCGGGTGTTGTGAGACGGTAATCACCCACCGAATAAGGCACAATTCGACTTCGGTGAAGCAAGCGTTGGGTTAGTGATCACGCGCGAAACCGAGATCAATGCGGGCGACCCTCTGTAATCCGTGGGAATTGATCACTCTTCTAGCCACCAGAACCAACGAGGATGGTGATAACTGAACCAGCGACGCCGCCAATCACTGCTGCAGCCAGCACGATCACGAGTTCAATTGCTTTGGACCTGCGAGATTCTGCAAACGTGACTAATTCTTTCATCTGCTTAATCGGAAATAGTGGACGATTATTGAGTTCAGTTTCAATAAAGGCTCGAAGAAAGCCAGATATGTCCCTAGCATATAGCTCTCGACAAATTTTGTCAGCATAGTGTTGTCGCTGGATATAATTCGCATCAAACTTGGACAACGCCAAGGTCAATGCAGACAGGCCTCGGCCCTGTACCAATGCACTTATGAGTCGTTTACGACTCTCGGTATCTTGCATGGAATCAAAAAGGCTATCAGCTATGGTCTGAATTGTGTCCCAGCCTCGATAATCTCTTCTGTTGGAATACAGAATGTGGTAGAAGCGATCGAGTTCGTATCTTAACTCCGCAAACAAGATTTCCCGTGCACGTTCTTTGAACTGGGCATTTTCGACACAACATCGAAAGGTTACGTCCGCATATCCAAATTTGTTGAGAATTTTGCATTCGAAGAAGCTGCTATTCTCGTTAGGCGTGCTATACCCTTCGACCCAAAGGTTGGCGTGAAACGGCGAAGGACCCATAAAGACGAACGCGAGGTTGCTTGACATCCTGTCCACCTCGGCCTGCAGGTATTCCCTTACAACCCTTACCGCCGTAGATGGGCTATGCGACTCTTGGCCGTCTATCAGTTCGACAAACGCAACCGGGGCATGATATTCTAAGTATGTATGGATACGAAATTTTTCTGTCATGGTATCGGAATCGAAATAGGCACCTACTATCTCTTTTTGTATTCTAAACGGAATATAGAGGTCAAAATGGATTGAGAATATTGCTTGCCCAGGAAAAACTGATTCTCCCCCATTGGATTGGTCCACCCCTAGGTTTGGGACTGAGGAGGACCGAGGAGGGCCAGGAAACGTTACAAGCCGGAGGAGATTGTGAGCCTGCTGCGGCAGGCCGAGGTTTTGCACGGCCAGGGCATGTCGATGGCGGACGCGATCCGGCAGCTCGGGATCAGCGAGGTTACCTTTTACCGGTGGCGTAAGGAGTACGCCGGGATGAGCGGCGACCAGCTGCGCCGTCTGAAGGAGCTGGAGAAGGAGAACGAGCGGCTGCGCCGTGCAGTTTCCGACCTGACGCTGGACAAGCAGATCCTCAAGGAGGCCGCAGGGGGAAACTTCTAAGCCCCTCGCGCCGCCGCCGGTGCATCGATCATGTCCGTGACCGGCTCGGGGTCTCGGAGCGCCGCGCCTGCCGGGTGCTGGGGCAGCATCGCTCGACCCAGCGCCGCGTCCCGCGCGGCCGCGACGACGAGGACCGCCTGGTCGCGGACATGATCGAACTGGCCCGCCAGTACGGCCGCTACGGCTACCGGCGGATCGCGGCCCTGCTGCGCGATGCCGGCTGGCGGGTCAACGACAAGCGGGTCGAGCGCCTGTGGCGGCGCGAGGGGCTGAAGGTGTCCGGGAAACAACCGAAGCGGGGCCGGCTCTGGCTGAATGACGGCTCCTGTGTCCGGCTGCGCGCCGAGCGGACGGACCATGTCTGGTCCTACGACTTCGTGCATCACCGGACCGATGACGACCGCGCCTTCCGCATGCTCAACGTGCTGGACGAGTTCACCCGCGAGAGCCTGGCCATCCGGGTCCGGCGCAGCCTCTCCTCGGTCGACGTCATCGACGTGCTGACCGACCTGTTCATCCTGCGTGGCGTCCCGGCCTACATCCGGTCCGACAACGGACCGGATTTTGTCGCCAAGGCTGTCAGGCAATGGATCGCCGCAGTGGGCGCCCGGACCGCCTTCATCGAGCCGGGCTCACCCTGGGAGAACGGCTATATCGAGGGCTTCAACGCCCGATTGCGCGACGAGCTCCTGAACGGGGAGATCTTCTACACCCTCAAGGAAGCCCAGGTTCTCATCGAATCCTGGCGACACCATTACAACGCCGTGCGCCCGCACAGCAGCCTGGGATACCGGCCGCCGGCACCAGAGATGATCGTCATGCCAAGCTGGCCGCCCGGCTCCGCTACGCTCCGCCGGCCACCCAGCTTGGCCGAGAAGCCGGCAATGCACTAACATTCGAAGTGGACCAATCGACGGGGGCAGGTCAATGAAACTCATAGCCCGTACCCTCTCCGCCGTGGCCTTCGTAGCCGCTTCGCTTCTTGCCAGCCACGGAACAGCCGGAAGCGTGGATGATGTTGTAAGGCCAGCAGAAGAGATTGCGCTGCATGACGCAGCGGGCCGTGTCGAGGCAGGCGGGCGTGCGGGGTTTGTTCCGACGGCGCTGCTGGCCGAAGCGGAAGTGGGGCCGAAGGCGGGGGAAACATTCCGGGATTGCCCGTCCTGTCCGGAAATGGTGGTGGTGCCGGCGGGTTCGTTCGTCATGGGCTCGCCGAGGTCGGAAGTAGGCCGTGACGGAGATGAAGTCCTGCAGCATGAGGTGACGATCTCGCAACCCTTTGCGGTGGGCAAACACGAGGTGACGTTTGCGGAATGGGATACCTGCGTATCCGCTGGCGGGTGCGACGGGTATCGCCCCGATGACAAGGGCTGGGGCCGTGGAAGTCGGCCGGTCATCCATGTGACCTGGAACGAAGCGCGGTCGTATGTCGCGTGGCTGTCGCGGATGACGGGGAAGGAGTACCGGCTGTTGACGGAGGCGGAGTGGGAATATGCGGCGCGCGCGAAGACGCGGACGCGCTATAGCTGGGGGGATTCGGTGGGCCGGAACCGGGCGAACTGCCGCGGCTGCGGCAGCCGCTGGGACGGCCGTGAAACGGCTCCGGCGGGTTCGTTTGCGGCGAACGGTTTCGGCTTGCATGACATGTCGGGCAATGTATCGGAATGGGTCGAGGACTGCTGGCACAATGACTATGCGGGCGCGCCGTCGGACGGCAGCGCTTGGGTGGCGGGCGGTGATTGCGGGAAGCGCGTATTGCGCGGCGGTTCGTGGAGCAACATACCGTGGTTCCTCCGTTCCGCCATCCGCCTCGGGTACAGCGTCGGGAACCGGGTCGTCACCTTCGGCTTCCGCGTTGCCCGGACGCTTACGCCTTGAGTCCTCACTTGTTTACCTCGGGGGTCCGGGGGCGGAGCCCCCGGCAGGATTATTTCGCGGGGCCTCGTGCCGCCTCGACGACTATCGGCACGAACCGGTCGACCCCGACATCGCCCGCCGGCACCAGAGACGATCGTCATGCCAAGCTGGCCGCCCGGCTCCGCTACGCTCCGCCGGCCACCCAGCTTGGCTGAGGAACCGGCAATGCACTAACATTCGAAGTGGACCCGTCGGTGGGGGCCGCTCAAAACAGCCGGTCCATCGTCTGAATCTTCCACATGATTTTGATTGAACCTAATGTGATCATCTTCATCGTGACGAATTTCTAGATTGTTAAGTGAAGATATCGCCTCGAGTTCAGATGATAATTGTGAGCAATATTCTTCCACGCTCAGATCAAATGGCCCATCGAATTTTAATCCAAAATTCCAACTTCCTATTCCGAAGGCTACACGCCATTGTAGAGCATCGTTTCCGGTAGTTCGATCCTGTTCAACCATTATTTATGCATCTTGATTATAGTGAGTACGGGTACGAACAAGTATATCAACTATCGGCGTGTTGCCAATGCCTGCGAATGAACCCCGTTGCCGCTAGGGCTTGCCCCCTACCATCCGCAACCGCTATGCAACCGGGTAACGATGCGAGCGGAGGGACATCATGAAGATCGGTGTGACCATCGGCTATTCGGGCGCGAGCTTTTCGGTGCCGCCGGACGAGCTCCGGGAGATCGAGAGCCTCGGCTATGATTCCGTCTGGACCTCGGAGGCCTACGGCTCCGACGCGCTGACCCCGGCGGCCTGGGCGCTCGCCCATACCTCGAAAATCACCGTCGGCACGGCGATCGTCCAGATGGGCGCGCGCACGCCCACCGCCGCCGCGATGGCGGCGATGACGCTGCAGGCGCTCTCGGGCGACCGTTTCGTGCTCGGCATCGGCCCGTCCGGGCCGCAGGTGATCGAGGGCTGGTACGGAGTCCCCTACGGCAAGCCGCTGGCGCGGACCCGGGAGTACATCGCAATAATCCGCAAGATCCTCGCCCGCGAGGAAGCGCTGACGCACGAGGGCGAGCACTACACCGTCCCCGCCGCCGGCCCGGGCGTCACCGGGCTCGGCCGCCCGCTCAAGAGCATCCTGCACGCCAAGCCCGGGCTGAAGATCTTCACCGGCGCGTTCACCCCGGCCGGCGTGCGCACCGCGGCCGAGGTCGCCGACGGGTTCTTCCCGGTCTTCATGAACCCCGAGCGCTTCGACCTGTTCGAGGGGCCGCTGAACGAGGGCTTCGCGGCGGCCGGCGGCGGCAAGGGTCTCGCCGATTTCGAGATCGCGCCCTTCGTCCCGGTCCATGTCGGCGACGACCTCGACGCCTGCCGCATGGCGGTCAAGCAGCACCTCGCGCTCTATGTCGGCGGGATGGGCGCGCGCGCGAAGAATTTCTACAACGACTACGCCGTCCGGCTCGGCTACCCGGACGCGGCGGCCGAGGTGCAGGATTTGTTCCTCGGCGGCAAGCGGAGGGAGGCGGCCGCCGCGATCCCCGATTCCTTCGTCGACGACATCGCTCTGGTCGGCCCGCGCGAAAGGATCCGCGAGCGGCTCTCGGTCTGGAAGGACGCGGCGGCGAAGGGCCACGTGTCGACCCTGATCGCCAACCGCTCGGACCCGGAGGCGCTCCGCGTGCTCGCCGAAGAGGTGCTGTAGGGCCCGCGCGATGGAGCTGACCGACGAGGACGTTCGCGAGATCCTCGATCTGATCGACAAGTCGAAATTCGACTATTTCGAGATCGAGTATCGCGGCCTCAAACTCACGGTCGGCAAGACGCTCGCCGCCGCCGCGACCGCCCGGGCACCGGTCTCCGCGGCCCCCGCGCCCGATCCGGAGGCCGGCCCCGCCGCCCGCAAGCACCGCGACATCCCGGACGGGCTCGCCGCGATCCCGGCACCCATGGTCGGCACCTTCTACCCCGCGCCCGAGCCCGGCGCGCCGCCCTTCGTGAACCCGGGCGACCGGGTCGAGCCCGACACCACGGTCGGGCTGATCGAGGTGATGAAGGTCTTCACCGCCGTCACCGCCGGCCTCGCCGGGACGATCGAGGAGGCGCTTGCGGGAGACGCCCGGGGGGTCGAGTACGGCGAGCCCCTGTTCCTGGTCCGCCCGGACGGGGAATAGGCGATGGCGGCGATCCGTTTCGTCGACACCACCGTCCGCGACGGGCATCTGAGCCTCTGGGCGTCGGGGATGACCACTGGGATGATGCTCCCGGTCGTCGGGACGCTCGACCGGGCCGGGTTTGACGCGATCGAGCTGCTGTCCGACGGCCAGATGGGGAAGGCAGTCCGCGATCTCGGGGACGATCCGTTCGAGCGCATGCGCATGGCGGCCGAGCGGGCGAAGAAAACCCCGCTCCGCCTGATTGCCGGGCGCATAAACACGTTCGAATACGAGCCGCCCGACGCGTTCGCGCTGTTCCTGAAGCTCGCCGCGCGGAACGGAATCGCCGAGGTGCGGATTTCCGATCCGTGGAACGAATACGCCGGCTGGAAGCGCCGGGTGGATGCCGCGCATGCCGCCGGGCTCCGCGTGATCCTCAACCTGGTCTACTCCATCTCGCCGGTCCATACCGACGCCTACTACGCCGAACGCTGCCGTCAGGCCGCCTCGCTCGATGTCTTCCGACTCTGCTTCAAGGACCCGGGCGGGCTGCTGACGCCCGAACGCACGAAGGCGCTGGTCCCCACGATGCTGGAGAACGCGGGCGCGACGCCGGTCGAGTTCCACACCCATTGCACCACCGGACTCGGGCCGCACTGCGTGCTCGAAGCGATCCAGGGCGGGATGACGATCGTCAACGCCGCGGTGCCGCCGCTGTCCGATGGCTCGTCCAACCCGTCGACCTTCGACATCGCGGCCAACGCGCGCGCTCTCGGCCACGAACCGGAGCTCGACCTCGAGGCGCTCGAGCCCGTCTCGGCGCATTTCGAGACGGTGGCGAAGCGGGAGGGCTTTCCCATCGGCCGGCCGGTCGCGTTCGACGCCGGCCAGCACCGCCACCAGGTGCCGGGCGGGATGATCTCCAACCTCGCCTTCCAGCTCCGCAAGGTGGGGATGGAGGACCGGCTGGCCGAGGTGCTGGAGGAGACCGTCCGGGTCCGCGCCGAGCTCGGCTATCCGGTGATGGTGACGCCGCTCTCGCAGTTCGTCGCCAGCCAGGCGGCGATCAACGCGATTACCGGCGAACGCTACCGCGAGGTCACCGACCAGGTTATCGAATACGCGCTCGGGCATTACGGCGAAACCGCCGTCCGGGCGATGGATCCCGACATCCGCCGGCGCATTCTCGATCGCCGGCGCGCCGACGAGCTCCGCCGCCGGGACGAGCCCACCCTCGACGATCTGCGCGAACGCTTCGGCGGCCCCGGCGTCCCGGACGAGGAGATGATCCTGCGCTGGCTGTTCGGCGCCGACGCGGTCGAGAAACAGCGCCGTGCCGGCCCGGCCGTGCCTTATCGGAGCGGCCGCCACCCGGTGGTCGACCTCGTCGACCGGCTCGCGCAACGCGACGACAGGGCTCTCATCGCGGTGGAGCGGCCGGGGTTCAGGCTGCGTATGGAGCGGCGCGCGCGTTGAAGTCCTCGGGGCGGGGGCGCTCCTGCCTCACGCGTCGTCGAGCCGGTAGGCGAGGCGTTTCGGGACCTCGAACTCCGGCAGTCCGGCCTTGCGCCAGCTGTCGAGCGCCTTCTCCATCAGCGGCCGCGCGGGAAGCGACAGCTCGCCCGCGTCGATGCTGCGGGTCGCGTCGACGACGATCTTGCTCCCGGGGTCGGTGTTTCCCCCGCGCACCCGCACCGAAGGGTCCATGTACATCGGCACGAACACGTTATCGATCAGCACGGTATCGCGCGCCGGGTCGAAATGGGCGTTCATTGCCCAATCGAGATGGAGCGGGTCCCGGATGTCGACATTGCTGTCAACGACGGTAACCCGCTTGACCGGCGCGATGGCGGCGACGATCCGCCCGATCCGCTGCGCGTCGCCGGCGACGCGCGGGCGCATCGCCACGATCGCATGCGCCAGCAGTCCGCCGAAGGTGAGGTCGATATGGACGTCGTCCACGCCGCGCTCGCCGAGGTCGTGGCGCAGCACCTTGCGCAGCGCGCCCGCGTTGGTGAGGCTCTGCATCAGCGTACTCTCGCTCGGCGGTATCTGGCTGGCGATGCCGTAATAGATCGGGTCCCGGCGGTGGGTAATCGCGGTGACCCGCACCACCGGCCGGTCGGACACCGGCCCCATATAGCCGGCGAACTCGCCGAACGGCCCCTCCTTCGCCACCTCGCCCGGGTAGACCAGACCCTCGATCACGATTTCCGAGCGGGCCGGCACGTCGAGCTCGACGGTCCGCGCGCGCACCGTCTCCACCGGCGCCTCCTTGAGGCCGCCGGCGAGCGCCGCCTCGTCGACGCCGATGGGAAAGTTGGTGACCGACGCGAAGTAGACGGCGGGCTCGGCGCCGATGACGAACGCGATGGGCGCCGGCCGGCCGAGCTTGTGATGGCTCTCGCAGCAAAGCCGCCCCTGCCGTCCGGGCGAGAGGTTGCACACCAGCCGGTCGCGGCCGGTAACGAGGGTCCGGTAGACGCCGTGGTTCTGGACCCCGGTATCGGCGTCGCTCGTGACGACGATCGTGGTGATGTAACGCCCGGCGTCCTTGCCCGGCGTCCAGACCGGGATCGGCAGCAGGCCGAGATCGGCCGCGGCGCCCTCCTGCACGATTTCCTGGCAGGGCGCGCTTTCGGTCGGCGCCGGCGCCACCGGGTTGCGAAGCGCGCGCTCCCACCTGGCGTTGATGTCCTCCGGCGCGACGCCGAGCGCGGTGGCATAAGCCTCGGTCGAGGCGCCCAGCGCGCCGGTCGCCGCCGGGATGCCGCTGCCCGCGACGGACTCGAAGAACAACCCGAAGCGCCGGTCCTCCGGCAGGCTCTGGAACGCCCACTTGACCAGACAGCCGATCTCCCATTCCGGATCGACGGTTTCCCGCACCCGGCGCAACAGGCCGCGCTGTTCCAGCACGGCGAGATACTCCCTGAGATCGTCGAAGGCCATCGCCGCCCAGCCTAACGCATTTTCCGACCGGGCACGATCAGGACCGGCCGCCTCGCCCCGGCCCCCTCGCCGGGGGAGAGGGGGCTTTTTCCCCTCCCGCTCGCGGGAAGGGCCGGGGAAGGGCGGCGGCCCGGCGTTCGGCGGCGGTCGAAGCCGAACGCTACTCGTGGATGTGGGCGAGCGGCCCCGCCTCGATGACGACGCAGTCGCGGTTCGTCGCCTCGCGGCATTGCGCGATCGCCTCGGTCCGGGCCGTGGCGGTGTCGCGCGCCAGCGCCGTATAGACCTTCTCCGAGATCGCCAGCGAGGCCTGCTTCGTCCCGGCGACCGCCATCGCGTAGTGGACCGGATGAGCCGCCGCCAAGGGTCCGGCGCAAACCGTGGCGACGATCAGAATACCCTGAAGCTTCCTGAGCATTTTCGCCTCCTGTTGCATCGATTTTCATGTGGGATGCAAGAAAGGTCACGGCAAGGAGGCACAAGCCGTCAATGAGAAAATATTTTCTCCTTTCGGATAAGATTATTGAAGGTCGGTCATAAGTTTTCGAGCTTGCCAGGAAAGGTCGACCGGCGGTCGGTCGGCGCCCGAGAGGTCCCCGGCTCTCTCCCCGCTGGGGCGAGGGCGGCCCCGCCGCCCGTCGACTCATCTTCGCGAGCCCACAAATTCCGGACCGAAAGGCGCCGGATGGGGATGGGCTGCCCGGATCAAAACTGCGCCGGGCCGGGCGGTAGGCCGAGGGCCACCCTCCCGTAGAGCGCGGACACCGCATCGAAGTTCATGCTGATATGCATGGCGGCGGCGTGGATATCCCGCCAGCAGCGCTGCATCCGCGAGGAGGTGAAGAGCCCCCCGCCGCCGCCGGCTTCGAACATGAGGTCCGCCGCGCGGGTGGAGAGGCGGGCGGCGAAGGCGAGGTTGCGCTTGTTGCGGGCGCGCGCATCGACGGTGAGTTCGTCTCCGGCGGACACGGTCCGCATCAGAGCCTTGCAGTCGCGGTCGACGAGCAGACGGGCGGCGTCGATCGAGGCGGCGGCCTCGCCGACTTTCATGTGGATGTTGGGAAGCGACGCCATCGGCACCGGCTGCGACAGCGCGGCGCCGCGGGTGACGCGCGCGCGGGTCGCCTCGACGAACTCCTCGTACGCGCCCTGGGCCATGCCGAGGATGGGCGCGCACAGGCTGATCGAGATCATCGAGAACAGGGGAATGCGGAACATCGGCCCGGGATTGACCGCGGCGCCGGGCGGATTGCCGGACATGGTATCGGCGAGGGGCAGGAAGCGGTGCGCGGGCACGAAGAGACCCTCGCCATGGGCGGTCTTCGATCCGGTACCCGCGAGGCCGACGACCGACCAGTTGTCCTCGATACCGAAATCCTCGGTCGGCGCCAGCGCGTAGCCCCGCGTCCCTTCTCCGCCGTCGGGGTCGGGAACGGTGGTGGCGACGATCGTCCAGGCGCTGTTGTCGATGCCGGAACAGTACATCCAGCGGCCGGACAGCCGGTATCCTCCGTCGACCGGCACCGCGCTGCCGTTGGGCACCACGGAAACCGACAGCACGGCTCTCCGGTCCCGTCCCCAGACATCGTCCTGGGCCTCCTTCGCGAACATGCCGAGGAAGAGGTGGTACTTGGCGGTGACCGAATAGACCCACCCCGTCGAGCCGCAACCGCGGGCGATTTCGAAAGCGACGTCGACATAGGTGTCGAGCCCGTGCTCGAAGCCGCCGAACCGCGCGGGCATCAGGAGGCGGTACAGGTCGGCGTCGACCAGCCGCCCGAACGTCTCGTCGGAGACCCGACGGTCGGCCTCGGTGCGCTCCTGGCGCTCGCGGAGCGTCGGTACCATGGCGCGCGCGCGGGCCACGAGCTGTTCCGCCGGCACCGGCTCCCGACCGTCGTCCATCGGCGCTTTCCTAGTCCGCGTCCCAGGGCAGGGTGGCGCCGTAGCCGTGCGTCAGGGTCTGCACGTCGTCCGGGTTGTAGACGTGGCGCGGCGGGGTCTCGAAGGTCGCGTAGGGCTCGATGCGGACGACCACCCGGCCTTCCTCCTCGGCCAACCTGCGGAGGTCCTCGCGTTCGGCTTCGGGCATCGGCTGCTCCGCCATCAGCTCGCAGATCCTGATCAGCAAATCGTCTCCCCCCTCCTCCTCGATCGCCGCGTTGCCGTAGACCAGCAGGTAGGTCGGCGGCCAGTTCTCGTCGAGGATGCAGAGCGAGACCTTCCGATCGCGCATGACTGCCTTCGCCTTGGCGCGGCGGATCATCGTCGATACCAGGATGTCGTCGCCGTCCATGACGTAGTAGCAGACCGACATCGACGGCCCGTCCGCCTTTCGTGCGTAGCCGAATACCGCCGTCCGATGCTCGCGAACGAACGCACGCCTCTCCGCCCCGTTCATGACTCTCCTCCCTCCCAGCGTTGCTCGCGCCACAACCCGAGCCGTTCCTGCAGCGCGAGGTCGCTGACGCTGAAAAGAACGGCGCCGTTATCGGCCAGGTGGCGGTGGCGGCACCAGCCGGGCACGACGAACACGTCCCTCGCGGCCCATTCGAGGGTGCCGTCCCCGGTCTCGGTCGCGCCCGCCCCTTCGACCACGCAATAGACCGCCCCGTCGCTCGCGCGCCGGGGCGCGCCGTCGAAACCGCGCGGCAGGCGTTGCAGGAACGCCGCCATGGTGGGGCCCGGATCGTCGCAGCGATGCCGCCAGCCGAGACATGGGTCGGGCCGGGTCTCCCGCGCGAGACGATCCAGAGCGTCGCGCGCGGACGCGGCGCGACGGTTAAATGCCGGTCGCATGTCACCTTCCGCGCGGGTGAGCGGTTGAAGGGTCTCGCGGTGCGTTTCGCGGAATACGGTGTCGAGGGCGTCGATCAGCGGCGTATCGAGGATGTCGAGCCAGATCGCCGGCTCGCCGCCCTCGTTGCGGTGGTCGTGCCAGGTCCATTGCGGGGTGACGACCATGTCGCCGGGCCTCATCGCCGTCGCCGCGCCGTCGACCGTGGTAAGCGCGCCGCTTCCTTCGATCACGAAGCGAATCGCGGTCTGGCTGTGACGATGGCAGGGCGCGATCTCGCCCGGAAGGACGAGCTGGATGCCGGCATAGAGCGTCTGGGTCGCCCGCATGGCGCCGCCGAAACCGGGGTTCTGGAGGACCAGCACGCGTCGGAAGGCGTTCTCGGCGCTCACTAGGGCGCCGGCTTCCATCAGCCTGGGCCGCACGTCGTCGAAGCGCCAGACAGCGGGGCGCGCGGGCGTGCCCGGGCGGGTGAGGTCCAGGCCCCTCCGCCCGACCCAGAGCGCCCCCAGATTTTCCGCGCCGATCCGCGCGTGAAACGCGGCCTCCGGGTCTTCGCTGCGCTGCATGGGGCGCGGCATCGCCGATCGCACCTCCATAGGCGTGGAATCCGCGACTGCCCGCAACAGCCGCGTCGGCAAGCTTAGGGGCTGGGGCATCGGGGTGCCACCCCGCGGGCGGGCGCGGCGGCTGGCAATGACCGGCGATCGCTGGATATAGTCGAACCGACGGAATAGCCGATGCGGGGGGAACCGGCCATGGCGGCACTGGACGATCGGGCTCTGCGCGGCCTCGTCGAATCCGATCGGGTGCACCGCGACTTCTATACCAGCCCCGCAGTCTTCGAGCTCGAGATGGAGCGCATCTTCGGCCGCGCCTGGCTGATCGTGGGCCATGCCAGCCAGGTGCCGGAGCCGGGCGATTTCGTCACCGCGACGCTCTGCCGCCACCCGGTGATCATGAGCCGGCACGCCGACGGCGAAGTCCACCTGATGTTCAACCGCTGCGCCCATCGCGGCGCCCAGGTCTGCACCGAACCGAGGGGCAACGCGCGCCGCTTCGAGTGCCCCTATCACGGCTGGGTGTACGAAACCGACGGCAGGCACGCGGGCGCGCCCTACCCCAAACGCTACGCCAGCGGCTTCCTCAAGGGCGGGGAGTTCGATCTCGCCAAGGTGCCGCGCATGGCGGTCTATCGCGGCTTCGTGTTCGGCTGTCTGAGCGCCGACGGACCCGGTCTCGACGAATTTCTCGGCCCCATGAAATCCCACATCGACGCCATGGTCGACCGCGCGCCGGACGGCGAGGTGGAAGCCTGCGCCGGCACGTTCCGCTACCGCTTCGGGGCCAACTGGAAGATCCAGATGGAGAACCAGAACGACCTCTACCATCCGATGTTCACCCACGCCTCCACCACCGCGCGGGACGGCACCCAGTTCCGGCGGCACGGGGCGGAGGACGACGAGGCGGGCCGGGTCAGGCTGCTGAAGGAGAACGAGGCGCTCAACGAGCAGTGGGAGGAGCTTGCGATCGGCGGGCACCGCTACGGACATACCTATATGGAGAGGTTCCCCATGGACAGGGGCCAGAGCGGCCCGGTCCACGAGCGCTACCGCGCGGCGATGGAAGCGAGCTACGGCGAGCGCGCCGCCGAGGCCATGGCGGTGAAGCACCACAACAGCATCTTCTACCCGCAATGGTCGATCCAGTACCTGACCCAGCACATCCGGGTGATGAATCCGGTCTCCGTCGACTGCACCGAGAACGTCATCATCCCCCTCAAGCTCAAGGGCGCGCCGGAGGAGATGTGGCGGGCGGCGCTCCGCAGCAACAACAACAGCCATTCGCCGTCCGGCATGGTCATGTCGGACGACATGGAGGTCTGGATCCGTTGCCAGAGGGGCCTTGCGAGTCCCGGACGGGAGTGGGTGGTCTTCGCCCGCGGCATGAACGAGGAGCGCATCGACAACGCCGGGTCCTTCGAGGGGCGCGGCACGTCCGAGGCGAACGCCCGGCACCAGCACGCGGCGTGGCTCGACTATATGTGCGGCGAGGCCTGACGGCGGTCCATTGCGATGCGGGCCGAGATCGAACGATTCCTCTATCTGGAAGCGCGCCTGCTCGACGAGCGCCGGTTCGAGGAGTGGATGAATCTGTTCGCCGAGGACGGCTGGTACTGGGTGCCGGCCGCACCCGACCAGAAAGACCCCTATGACGGCGTGTCGATCTTCTTCGACGACCGCAGGATCATGAAGACCCGCCTGGAACGCCTCGATCATCCCCGGATCCACTCGCAGAAGCCGGCGAGCCGCACCATGCACGCCCTGTCGAACATCGAAATCGACGAGGAACACGGCGAGGAAGGCGAGGTGCTGGTGCGGTCCAACCTGACGATGTTCGAATTCCGCCTCGACAAGCAGACCGTGTATGGCGGGCGTTGCCGCCACTCGCTGCGCATCCGGGACGGCGGCGGTTTCGAGATCGCCTGGAAGCGCGTCGACCTCGTCAACTGCGACGGTGTATTCGAGACCCTGTCGGTGCCGTTCTAGACGGCTTCGGTCGAGGGCGGCATGCCGGCCCGCGGAGAGGGTGGAACGCCGTACCGTTGCACCCCGGGTTATCGGAAAATCCTATGGAATTGATGAATAACTAATCTTCGACGTTATACCCGATTCCAGCATAGCCTGTGTCTGTCCGGCATCCGACGGGCCGGCATCGCGCTCCTGCTGGAGACGGAGGCGTGGACGTGAAGAACGAGCCTTGTGGAAACCAAGCGCGGACGCGGTTCGCCGCGCCCTTCGTCGCGACACCGGCCGGAGGGGCCGCGACGCCGCGAGCGAATCGTTGCGGAAATCGGGCGCATATTATATCGAGCCGCGTCCCCAGTAACGAAAGCCGGCCTGGATGACTTCGGGATCGAACATACCGGCGGGCTCGCCGCCGCCCGTTTTCGTTACCGGCTCGGCCGGTCATGTCGGCGCCAATCTGGTGCGCAGGCTGCTCGACGACGGTGTCCGTGTGCGGGTGCTGTTGCGGCACGAGGACAACAACGAGGGGCTGGAAGGCCTCGACGTCGAACGCTCCTACGCCGACATAAGGGACCTGGACGCCACCAGACAGGCGGTTGCGGGTTGCCGGGGCGTCTATCACGTCGCGGCCCGGATCTCGACCATCGAAGGCAACCGCGCGCACCGCCGAAACGTGTTCGAGTGCAATGTCCTCGGCACCCGTAACGTGTTGCAGGCGGCGCGGGAGGCGGAGGCCGGCCGGGTTGTGGTTACGGGCTCTTTCAGCGCCGTCGGTTACGACCTCGACGATCCGTCGGCTCCCAGCGACGAAACGATGCCGTTCTTTCCGATGGAACGCACGATGCCCTACGAGCGCAGCAAGTCGCTCGTCGAGCAGGAGTGCTGGCGCGCCGCGGCGACGGGACAGGACGTTCTCGTCGCAACCTGTTGTGCCGTGGTCGGAGGGGCGGATTATTTCCCCTCGCGGCTGGGAAGAACGTTGTGCGATTACACCAACGGCAAGCTTCGCGCCTATGTCGACGGAGGTTTCGAATTCGTCGCCGCGCGCGACATCGTCGAAGGGCATTTGTTGTGCATGCGGCACGGCCGTTCGGGCGAAAAGTACATCTTCAGCAGCGAATACAAGACGATCTCCGAGATCCTGGACCTGTTCGAGGAGGTCTCGGGCGTCCCGCGGCCGCGCCGGCGGATGCCGACCCGCGCGATGCTGGTCTTTTCGGAGGTGGCGAGCTTCTACCTGAGCCGGTTCCACCCTGACTTTCCGCAGCGCTTTACCCCCGGCGCCATCCGCCTGCTGCAAAAGCGACGACACGCCGACACCGGCAAGGCGAAGCGCGAGCTCGGCTATCGCCCGACCGGCATCCGCGACGCGGTCTATGAGGCGTACGAATTTCACTACCGCCGCAACGCGATTACCAATCCGGCCGCGAACCGCCCGCGCGCGGACGCCGCGAAACCGCGTACCGCGACGCAAGCGGGAAATCCCGTGCCGGACGGAGGCATTCGGATGACTCCCGACGGGAGCGCGACATGAGGCCGGCAACCGGTTCACCGCCCGCCTTCGAAGACGCGGGGACCCTGCGCCAGCAAGCGCGCGCCGCGGGGATGGATCCGAATTACTGGTACGCGGTCGAGGAGGTGCGCCGGGTCAAGCCGGGGACGGTGATCGAGGTCGTTTTCTGGAAACACTCCATCGCGCTGTTCCGGGGAGCGGACGGCGCGTTCCAGGCGATCGAGAACCGCTGCGCGCATCGCCAGCTAAAGCTCTCGATCGGCGACGTGCAGGGCTGCCGGCTGGTATGCGCCTATCACGGTTGGGAGTATGGCGGGAAAGGGCGCCCCGCCGGGGTCCCGTACGACCGCGAGGGCACGAGCTTCCCGCGGCTCGCGCTCAAGACCTATCCGGTCAAAATCCGGTACGGCCTGATCTGGCTCTTCCCCGGGGACCCGGAGCGGGCGGAGAAGCGCCCGATCCCCGATATCCCCGAGCTGGAGGGGTCCGGGCGGTGGGCCTGCGTGCCGCTATGCTTTACCTGGTCGGCTCACCACTCGATGGTGATCGACAATGTGAGCGACTTCACCCACGCTCATTTGCACCGCCGATACCGGCCCTTCGACGGCGCCACCCTCACCCGTTGCGAGACCGTCGGCGACGACGTGCATCTCGCATACGACACGCGTGTCGGGCGCGGGCGCGTGTCGGGGCGGTTCGTCGATCACAAGCGGGTCGACACCAACCGCATGGAGCTTTGCTACCAATACCCTTACCAGTGGTCGAACACCGACGACGCGATAAAGCACTGGCTGTTCGTGCTGCCGGTCGACGAGCGCACCACCCGGGTGTTTTTCCTGTTCTACTTCAAGTCGCTGAAGATTCCCTTCCTGCCGGTGCATATCCCGCGTTTCGCGATGACGGCGGTCATGAAAATCTCCAACCGTCTCCTCATCGCCCCCCTGCTCTCCCAGGACCGGTTCGCGCTCGAAGCGGAGCAGTCGGGCTACGAGAGACATTGGGACGCGCGTCCGGTCGAGTTCAACCCGGTGGTGCAGGCCTTTCAGAAAGTGACCGTGCGCAAGTGGCGAGAGTATCTGGCCGGCGCGGCGGAGGACGCCGATGTCCACGCCTGAACCCTACTCGCTGGTTGCCGCGCTGTCGGGCGGAACGGTGCTGCAGGCGGCGGCGATGCTGCTCGGGTTTATCGCGCTGTTGTTCGTGGGCTCGGCGCTTCTGCCCGGTCGCCGGGTGACGGGGCCCGACGCCGAGGGGAACCGGCGCGTCTACAAGCTGAACGGCCTCGCCCTCTTCCTGATCGTCGCCGTGGCGGCGGGTCTCGGTCAGATGTCGGGCATGGTCTCCCTTTCCGTGCTGCACACGCATTTTCTCGCCCTGTTCGTCGTGGCCAACGGGTTTGCCTTCGCCCTCGCCGGCTGGCTGTTTTTCCGTGGCGCGCGGGCCCGCGAGGAATCGCAGGTCTCGTGGCGGAAATTCTTCATGGGCGTGGAAGCCGGCCCGACATGGTTCGGGCTGGACCTGAAACTCTTCAGCTACTGCCCCTCGCTTATCGGCCTCGCGCTGTTCAACGCATCCTTTGCCGCCGTGCAGTACGAAACTTACGGCGGGCTGACCCTCGGGATGGCGCTCTACCAGATCTTCGCGTTCCTGTACGTGCTCAACTATTTCCAGTTCGAACAGGGGATGATCCATACTTGGGACATCGTCAGCGAGCGCTTCGGATGGAACCTGGTCTGGGGCGATTTTGTGCTGGTGCCGTTTTTCTACTGCCTCCCGGGCTGGTGGCTGGTGCACGCTCCGGAAACGGTGTCGCCCGCCGCCGCCGCCGCGATCGTCCTGCTGTTCCTGTTCGGCTTCTGGCTATTCCGCGGCGCCAACCAGCAAAAGCACCGTTTCAAGCGCGATCCCGACATCGAGATCTGGGGCAAACCGGCCCGGACCCTGGACGGCCGCCTTCTGGTCTCGGGTTTCTGGGGCATCGGACGGCATCTCAACTATACCGGCGAGATCTGCATCTACCTGTCTTTCGCCCTGACCGCTGGGCTCGCGTCCTGGTTCCCCTTCCTGTTGCCGGCGTGGCTGGCGGGCCTCTTGTGGCACCGCTCGCGCCGCGATGAGCGCCGGTGCCGGGCCAAGTACGGCGCGTTGTGGGACCGCTACACGAAGACGGCGCGTTTTTCGATGCTGCCGTTTGTCCATTGAGGGCGGGGATGGCGAACCGGAGTCACAGCGCGGCCACCCTGCCTTCGGCGGAACTCCCGCGCCGCGCGGAAACGGCCGTCCCCGCGCTCTCGGGCGGGTGGCCGCTGCTGGGCAACCTGCCGGAATTCCAGAGGGATCCGGTCGCGATGTTGAGCCGCGGCTGGCAGGAGCATGGCGAGCTCTACCGCTTCCGGCTGGGCCCCCGCGACTTCGTTCTCTTCACCGGACCCGAGGCTCACGACTTTTATTTCAGGGCCCCGGAGGACCGGCTGAACGCCCAGCCGGTCTACCGGTTCACGGTCCCCATCTTCGGGCGCGGCGTAGCCTACGACGCCTCGCCCGAGATCATGGCGGAGCAGCTGGGCTTCCTGTTCCCCGCCCTCCGCGAGGCCGCCATGCGCAAGTTCGCCCTCATCATGTTCGACGAGACGAAACGGTTCGCCGAGGCCCTCGGCGCGGACGGGGAAATCGATCTGCCGCACGCGATGAACGAGCTCACCGTCAAGATCGCCAGCCGCTGCCTGATCGGACAGGAAGTCCGGGACCGGGTGGATACCGGTTTCGCCGAGGCCTACCACGAACTGCAGAACGGCATTAACACGCTGGGGTTTTTCCTCCCAAGACTTCCCACCGCGGCCCATCGAAGGCGCGACAGGGCGCGGCGGAGGGTGGCCCAGCTCTTCGGCGGGATCATGGCGGAGCGCCGGCGGTCCGGAGCCGAGCCGGACGATTTCATGCAGACGCTCATGCAGGCCCGTTACAAGGACGGCCGCGCGCTCGGCGACGACGAGATCACCGGGATCCTGCTGACGGTGCTGTTCGCGGGCCAGCACACCAGCGCGGTGCTCGCGACCTGGACCGGCCTGGAGCTCCTCGGGGCGCCCTCCTATCTAGCGCGCGTAAGGGACGAGGCGGAGGAGGTCTACCGCGAGGCGGGCGCCATGAACCTCGAAAGCCTCCAGCAACAGGCGCTGCTGGACCGCGCGGTGCGCGAATGCGAGCGGCTGCACCCGCCGCTGATATTGCTGATCCGCAAGGTGCTCAAGCCCCTGCGCTACGGCGGCCGTCTGGTGCCTGCCGGCACCATGGCCATGGTGTCGCCGGCGGTCTCTCACCGGTTGCCCCATCTGTTCGCCGACCCGGAGCGGTTCTTTCCGGACCGCTTCGCCCCGCCGGCGTGCGAGGACAAGCAACACCACTACGCCCTGATCGGCTTCGGCGGCGGCAAGCATGCCTGCATGGGCAAGCATTTTGCCTACCAGCAGCTCAAGGCGATCTGGACCGTGTTGCTGGATCGGTTCGAGTTCTTTCTCGATGGCGGGTTTCCCCGGCCGAATTACGGAAGCTGGGTAACCGGCCCCGAAACGCCGTGCCGGGTCCGCTACCGCCGCCGCTCCGAGCCGAGCGTCTTCCGATGAGCGGCGGCGTATCGGGCCGCTACGACGTAGCCGTGGTGGGCGCGGGCCCGGTGGGCAGCCTGTGCGCGCTCGCCCACGCGCGAAAAGGCGCCCGGGTGGCCCTCCTCGAGGCGAACCCCAAGGCGTCCGGACGGCTGGCGGGCGAATGGCTGCATCCGCCCGCCGTACGGATATTGCGCGACATCGGGATCGAGGTCGACGCGTTGCCCCGAAGCAGCGAGGGCAAGGGGTTCGTGGTGTTTCCGGAAGACGGCTCGGAACCCATCGTCCTTCCCTATCTGGGCGAGTCCCTGGGTTTGGCATGCGATCACGCGGTGCTCGTCTCGAAGCTGCGCGAAGCCATCGAGAACGAGACGGGGGTCGACTTTATTCTCCGCGCGCGGGTGAACGGGGTCGAAGACGAGCGGCTTACATATGCCGTGAACGGGACCGATCGATTTCTGGGCGCCGCGCGGATTATCGGCGCCGACGGCCGGGCTTCGGTCGTGCGTCAATCGCTCGGCCTGTCGACCGACCCGATGCTCTGCTCGCGCATGCTCGGGATTACGTTGAACGATGTCGGCCTGCCGTTCGAGGGTTTCGGACATGTGCTGCTCGGCGGGCCGGGGCCGATCCTCGTATACGGTCTGGGGAACGGTTGCGTCCGGATCGTCGTCGACGTGCCGCTGGATCGCTGGTCGCCCCGGGATCGGGTGGGCTTTTTGTCGGAAGCCTATGCCGGCCTGTTGCCGGAGCCTCTCGGGCCCGCGTTCATGGCGGCGCTGCGGATGGGGAATTTCGACGCCGCGACCAATCGGCTGCGGCCGCGCGTTTCTTACGGGAACTCGCGCCGCGTGCTTATCGGGGACGCGGCGGGGCACTACCACCCCATGACCGCCGTGGGTATGACCCTGGGATTCGGCGACGCGCTGGCGCTCGCCGAGGGCGGCGTATTTCGCGACTTCGTCGCCAGGCGGTTCCGTGCCACCAGCAGCCCGGAGTTCCTCGCGATGGGACTCTACGAGGTCTTTGCCGATCACCGGGCGGAGGCGGTGGCGCTCCGACAGGCGATCTACCGGGGTTGGCGGTCGAATGCCTCGTACCGAAACCGGACCACGCGGATACTCGCCTGCGAGGACCGGTCCGCGGTCCAGCTCGGCCTTGCGTTCTGCTCGACGACGGTCCGGGCGGTCGCCCGGGGAATTCCACGATCCCATCGGTCGTTCCCTTCGCGCCAGACCCGCGACATCTTTCTCGCCCTCATCGTTCGTTTCTGGTGGCTCCTGCGCGCGGTTATGCAGCTGCACAGGGAGAAAGCCGCGGGTCGAGGACGGGACGAGCGGGCCCGCGACGCGCTGGCCCGCGCGTTTCTGAGCTCCATGTCGGGGGTCCGCGATCCACGGTGCGGCCGCCCGGGCGAGATGGAGTCGCCGGACGCCGGCCCCGCATCGAAGCGCGCGGCCGCCCGCCTGATGGATCTTCAGGGAAAGGACGGCGCCTGGGAAGGCGAGATGGTCTGGTGCCCCATGCTCACCGCCCAATATGTGCTTCTGCACCACATCGTCGGGCGGCCGCTCGACCGGGGCCGGCGCCGGCGCGTGCTGCGCTCCTTCGAACGGACCCGTCTCGAGGGCGGCACATGGGGATTGCACGAGCACTCCCCGCCTCACCTGTTCGTCACCGCCCTGGTCTACGTCGCGGCAAGACTGCTCGGCGTCGAGCGGGACGATCCCCTGGTCGCGCCGGCCGGGCGCTTCATCCGGGCCGAGGGAATTCTCGGCATCCCGAGCTGGGGAAAGTTCTGGCTGGCGCTCCTCAACCTCTACGACTGGCGCGGGGTGAACGCCGTTCTGCCGGAGCTCTGGAGCCTGCCGCGCCGGTTTCCGCTGCATCCGTCGAACTGGTACTGCCATACGAGGCTGATCTACATGGCGATGGCGGTGATTTACCCGCGCCGGTTCCAGGCGCACGTCACGCCCCCGATCGCCGCGCTGCGGGAGGAGCTGTTCCCGGACGGTTTCGCCGACGCCAATTTCTCCGCGGCCCGAAACCGCCTGCGGGACGCCGATCTCTACGCGCGGCCGAGCGTCTGGCTCAGGGCCGGCTTCGCGATTGCGCGGCTGTTCGAGCGGTTCCACGGCAAGCGATTGCGGGCGCGTTCCACGCAAGCGATCGTGCGCGGCATCAAGTGGGAGCTGCGGACCACCAGCCATACGAGCATCTCCCCGGTGAGCGGCCTCCTCAACATCCTGGCGTTGTGGCTGCACGATCCGAACGACGCGGACATGCTCCGGGCGCTGGAGAAGCTGGACGGCTGGATCTGGGAAGACGAGGAACAGGGAGCCCGCGTCGTCGGCGCGAGAAGCGCCTCGTGGGATACCGGGTTCGCGCTGCAGGCTCTGGCGACGGTGCCCGGGCTCGACGGCGTCGGGGACGCCCTTCGGCGCGGCGCCGACTTTCTGCTCGGGGAACGGATCAACAAGAGCTTCGAGGGTTTTCGGGAGGCCTGTCGAACCGACCCCAAGGGGGGGTGGTGCTTTGCCGGGGGGTGGCACGGCTGGCCGGTGAGCGACTGCACCGCGGAAGCGGTGCTGGGGATCGTCGCCGCCCGGGGCGAGACCGCGGACACGGCGGCGCTGGCCGATGCGGTCGGGTTCATGCTGCGCGGCCAGAACCGCGACGGGGGCTTCGGCAGCTACGAGGCGCGGCGCTCGGCGTTCGGTCTGGAATGGCTGAATCCCGCCGAGATGTTCGGCGACTCGATGACCGAGCATTCCTTCGTGGAGTGCACCGCGTCCTGTCTCGCAGCGCTCGCACGATGCAGGGACAATTTTCCGACGGTCGCGGACCGGTCGGTGACGAGCGCCATCTCGCGGGGCGACGCCTGGCTTCGACGAACCCAGGCGAGCGACGGGTCGTGGCGCGGCGTTTGGGGCGTTCAGTTCATCTACGGCACGCTGTTCGGGATCAGGGGGCTTGTCGCCGCCGGGGCCCGTCCCGGGGATCCTGCGCTGCGTTCGGCCTGCCGCTGGCTGCTCGACCGTCAGCGCGACGACGGGGGGTGGGGCGAGCACCACAGCGGTTGCCTGACCGGCCGCTACGTTCCTCACCGGGAGAGTCAAATCGTCCAGACGGCGTGGGCGCTGATGGCGCTACTGGAGGCGGGCGAACCGGACTGGAGCGCGATTTCCCGGGGCGCGCAATTCCTGCTGGATTCGCAGGACCCCGACGGGGGATGGCCCAAGCAGGACATGGCCGGCGTGTTCTTCCGAACGGCGCTGCTCGACTACGTCCTCTACCGCCAGTATTTCCCGCTGCACGCGCTCGGCCTCTACGAGCGGCGGCGGCGGAATCGGCTGGATCTGACGGCCGCCGAAGCCGAAGCGGCACCCGCCTGTTCGATGTCTTGAGCGCGGTCAGCCTTCCGGGCGCGGGGGCTTGCGGGCCAGGAAGAAGAACATGGGCGTGAAAATACCGGACTTGCCGCCTTCGACCAGCGCGTCGGCCGCCGCATTCAACAGCGTGCTGACCGCGCGGGAACCCTCGGGAAACAATCGCAATCGCTCGCCGACCCGCAACGTCAGATTGGTCAAGGCCCGACCGAAAGGCGTGCGCGGAATGCTCGATGTGCTGAGGTCGCGGCCTTGCAAAGCCCGGTACCATGGCGTTTGCGGATCGGACTCCGTCGCGCGGTCCCGGGCGTCCAGGAACTCGAACCCGGCCCTGCGCAACGCAGCGCACACCTCCGACGTCGAGGCGATTTCGGGCAGCGCGTCCCCCACCATGATGTCGTTCTTGATGCGCAGGTGCTCCGCGTTCCCGGGATCGAAATCGTCCGTCAGACACCACTCGTAGCCCGCGAAACAGGCGCCCGGACGCAAGACGCGACAGATCTCCCGGAACGCCGCCGTCTTGTCCGGTGCGTGGGGCATGGATTCGATCGCGAAAGCGGCATCGTATCGCTCGTCCCCCTCCGGAATCCGCATGTAATCGCCGTGGATAAAGCGGCACAGCGATTCGACATCCCGGGTGTGCAGTTTCGCCCGCTCGATCTGGTAGGCGTTGTTGTTGATTCCGACGAAGCTGGCCCCGGAATGGCGCGCCAGGTTGCTCATCGGCCCCCCGACCCCGCACCCGACATCGAGGACCTGCATCCCGGGCTTCAGGGACAGCCGTTCGGCGAGATAATGCTGGTGCCTGAGCAGCGACGCCTTGAAGCTCTCGCCCCGGCGCCGGGGGGCGAAGTGAAAGGACTGGCCCCAGCCGAACTCGTAGAAGTCGGTCACGAGGTCGTAGTAACGATTCACGAAGGACCGATAATGCTCCTTTCTGCCCTCCAGGCCCGCGTCGTAGATCGCGTTGTATCCGTCGACGGTGGACTTCACCTCGTCCGGGGAGAGGTCCGCGAGGGAACGGGAACTCGATCGTCTGGCGGCGGGCCGGGTCATCCGCCCATTGTGCCAGAGTCGAGGGGTGTCCCCTAGGCTGGAAACCCGACAATAGGAAACGACGCTTCGTTCCACTGCGTCCATAAGTATTGCCTGTCGCGCGCCGCACCGGCCCGTTCGAACTAATATGCCTTGCGGTGCAACGAATCATTTTCCACGAGGTCAGGACAAATGCCCCAGCGCCGCGCCGACCAGGCGCATTCCGAAGCGGCAATTCCGGCGTGGCTGTTCACGATCCTGGTCATCGTGGTCCTGGCATCGGCGGGCGTCTTTGCGCGCTACTGGGCCCGCGGGGATTTCGATGTCGTTCACGCCCTCCTGATCTCGTTCTTTTCGATCAATCTGGCGATCTGCTACTGGGAAGTGTGCCTGTTCCTGAGGCGCGACCGTATCGAACTGCGCGCCGAATACTGGCGCGCCCGCCAGCTTGAGACGGGCCGGCCGGCGGCCGTCGAATTCCTCACCGCAAGGGTTCCGCTGCGACGGCTATTGTCGTCGACGGTGTGGGCCGAGGTCTGGGCGGCATATTCCCAGATCGACGGTTCCTACGCGGATCGCCGCACTTACGGTTTCAACGTGGACATCGCCAACGGCTTCGTGACCCCGGTTCCGACACTGATCCTTTACGCCGCCTTTACCTTCGATTTCCTGCCCGCCGTCGTCGCCGGAATCGTCGGGGCGATGATGTTCTGGCAACTGACCTACGCGACGTCGGTCTACTGGGTCAGTTTCTTCGTGGCGAACCGGCAGGCCCGGATCCGCCCGCGCGACACGCTGGTCTACATCTGGGCGCTGAATTCCCCCTGGGTGCTGTTCGCGCTGCTGGGGCTCTGGGCCTCCGTTCGCCTGATCGTCGACGGGGACTACAGCGTCCTGGGCTATTGACCGCGGCCTGCCGGTTACGCCGCCGCGGGGCGCGGACTCCGGGGGCCGATCCGGAAGATCGTAACGGCGAGGACGACGAGGTTGGCGAGGTTGAAGGCGACACCGAGCAGGAAGGCGCTGACGTAGGTTCCCGTCGCGTCGAACAGCACCCCGCCGATCCAGCTTCCGAACCCCATCGCAAGCGCGCCGAACAGGAACACCAGCCCGGTTCTGCGCCCCGCCTCGGTCACCGGCATCAGCTCGCGGATGGCCACCGCATAGACCGGAAAGATGCCTCCGTAACCGAGCCCGAACAGGATCGCGACCACGTAGAGCTCCGCCAGCCCGTGGACCATGGTGAAGGCCGCGAGCATCGCCGCCTGGGTGCCGGAAAACAGGAACAGAGCGCGGAGTCCGCCGATATTGTCGGCCAGCAGGCCGACGAAAACCGCGCGGCTGACGAACGCCGACATCAGCATCAGCGACAGCACCTCCGCCGCGTTGCTCGCCGGATGGCCGAGGTCGGTGACGTAGGAGACGAGATGGCCGAGCGGCAGGCCCATCGCGACGCAGCAACCGACGATCGCGGCGCAGAGCGCGGCTTGCAGGCCGCGTACGGAAATCGGCATGCTGGCGCGGGCGGCGGGACGGGCCTCCGGCGCGGATGGGGCGGAGCGCGTTCCGGGAGACCCCGCGGGAATCCCCGGCCGCCGCCTCAGCACGAGCGCGAGCGCTGGGAGGAACAGGGCGGCGACCGCGCCGAAGGCGAGCGCCATCGTGCGCCATCCGTGCGCCTCCATGACGAGTACGAAAATCGGCGGCCACATGATGCCGGCCAACGCCTGACCGCCGGCCACGATGCCCACCGCCATCCCGCGGCGGCGGACGTACCAGCGCGCGATATTCGCCATCGCGGGGGCGGCGAGAGCGCCCGTCCCCAGGAATCCGATCAGCAGCCCGTAGATCGCGTAGAGCTGCCAGGCCGCGTCGAACTGGCTCAGCAGGATCGCGCCGCAGGGGATGGTGACCGAAGCGACCAGCGCGGGCGGCCCCATGCCGTAGCGGTCGAGCACCCGGCCCATGAAGAATCCGCCGAACCCCGCCCCGAGGAACTGGAGCGAGAAAGCGAGCGACGGAACCGCGCGGGGCCATGAAAACTCCGCCGCGATGGGCTTGAGCGCGACCACCACCAGGAACATCGCGCCCGAGCCGATGAGCAGCGTCAGCACCGAGGCGGCGAGCACGTAAATCTGGCCCGCCGGCTCCTGCCCGTTGGGATTGCTACCTGCCTCGGTCATGGCCGACCCCCGCGGCACGGTAGAGCAAGGAGCCGCGGGAAGCGAGACACCCCGACCGCGGCAAGAAACGGCGCGGTTTCGAGCCTATGCCGCCGGTCACGCGTCCCACGCCGTCTGGAGAGCCGGACGGGCGAGAAGCCGTTCGTTGTAGTCCTTGAGATTGGGCTTGTCGGAGAAATCGACGCCGAACTTCTCCGACATGATGCAGGCATGGCCGGTGACGGTGTCCGCCGCGCTGAACGAGTCCAGGAGATATTCCCGGCCTTCCAGCCGGGCCTCGACCGGCGCCAGGGTGCGGTTCAGGAGCCTGAGCGCGCGGGCGGCATGGGTCTCGCTGCGCCGGTCGGGCGGCAACAGGATCGTCTCGACGACATAGGCGTTGATCGGCGGCATGATCATGCCTTCGGCGTAATGCAGCCACTGGAGATAGGCCGGGAATTCGGGCGAGTCCGGACCGCGGGCGAGGGACCCGTCGCCGTAGCGCGCAACGAGATATTGCGCGATGGCCGTGCTCTCGGACATCCGCACTTCCCCGTCGTCGAGCGTCGGCACGCGGCCGTTGGGATTGACGGCGAGATATTCCGGCGAGCGCATCGCCTTCTCGCCGAGCTTGAAGCGTTCGAGCTCGTAGTCGAGCCCGAGCTCGTTCAACAGCCACACCGTGCGAACCGCACGGGTGTCGGGCGCGTAGTAGATCTTCATCCGGGACCCCCAGCCAGTTTGGCGCGTTCGCGCGGAGACATGCCCGAAGCCCGTCCGCCGCGTCAATCCGCCCCGCGCGTTACCGCGGCCCCGGTTGGGGTAACATGCGGCGGGGCGAGTGACGATCAGGAGGCGCCGGTGCGGTTCGGCATGCAGTTCTTTCCCGATGTGCGGCCGGCCGAAAAGCCGGCGGATCGGTATTTCGCCGAATCGCTCGACCTGGTCGGGCTCTGCGACCGCTACGGCTACAGCGACGTGCGGATCGTCGAGCACTACTTCCACCATTGGGGCGGCTACAGCCCCAACCCGATCGTTTTTCTCGCCGCCGCCTCGCAGCGTACCAGGACCGCGCGCATGGTGACGGGCGCGGTGCTGCCGGTGTTCAACAACCCGCTCAAGCTGGCTGGCGAGATCGGCATGCTCGACGCCATCTCGGGCGGCCGGCTGGAGGTCGGCTTCGCGCGGGCCTTCCTCCATCACGAGTACGAGCGCTTCGGTATCGACATGGAGGAGAGCGTTGCCCGGTTCGAGGAAGGGCTCGACCAGGTCCGGCGCCTGCTGGAGGAGGAGAACGTCTCCGCGAAGGGACGGTTCCACGGCTTCGAGAACGTGACCTCGCTGCCGCGCCCGACCCAAAAGCCGCGCCCGCCGATCTATATCGCGGCGGTCGGAACCCCGACCTCGTTCGAACGCGCCGGCCAGCTGGGCCACGCGGTGATGGCGATCCCGGGCGTGGGCTCGACCCCGTCGGAACTGGTGGGCGTTTACCGCGAGGCGTGGCAGCGGGCTGGGCATCCGGGGAGGCCCACGGTAATGCTCGCGGTGTTCATGTATTGCAGCGAAGACCGCGGGGAGGCGGTCGCCATCGCCAAGCCCCGCATCGAGCGCCATTTCGAATCCATCGTCGACGCGACGGCCGGCTATGCCGAGGGCGCCCCGCCCTCGACCTACGCCAACTACGACAGGATGCGCGCGCGGATGGCCGCCGAGACGTTCGAATCGCAGGTCGAGCACATGGCCGCCTTCGTCGGCACGCCCGACGACATCGTCGAGCAGCTGCACGCGTTCGACCGGACGATGGGCGGGTGCGACCACGTCTCGATGCAGGTCAATTTCAACGACATGCCCTACGAGCTCGCCGAACGCTCGGTCCGCCTGTTCGGCGAAAGGGTCATCCCGCGCTTCGCCCGGCGTTAGCTCCGATCGCGTGCCGCACCGCGTCGAGACCGACGGGCACGCCGTCGAACTCCGTCATGGCGTCGACCAGCACGCTCCAGGCATAGGAGGCGGACGCGCTGTCGCCGAGCAGGTGGAAAGCCGGGACTTCACCGAGCGCGACGGCGATGACGATCGTCGAGATGCGCGCGACCGAGGTCTGGGCGACGCTGCCCGCGGGAAAGGCAAGCGGCCGGAGATCGACGCCGCAGAGCGTCGCCATGGCATCGGCGGCGTGGGCTCCGGCGAGCAGGAAATGGAAGCTCCCGTCGCGCCGCATCGCCTTGTAGCAGCCGGGTTCGGGATTTTCGTCGAGAGCCGCCTCGAGCCGGTCGCAGAGATTGCCCCGCCCCGCCGGGTTGCCCAGGACCAGCGCTTCGGTCGGCGCCAGCCGGACGGCGAGCGCACCGCTCCGCTGGATATCCGCCCGATTGTCCCGGTCGAGCCCGCGGACCCGCTTTGCGCGCAACCAGTCGAGCGCGGCGGGGCCCCTGAAGCCGATACGCGGCAGCGGCGAGAGATCGCACAGTCCGAGCCTCGCCAGGGATCGCCGTTCGCCTTCGGGGTCGCCGAAATCGACCGCGACCGCGGCTCCGCCGGCCCCGCGGAACCGTGCCCCGCAAGCCGCGAGCTCGCGATAGACGAAGCTGCGGCGCGCATATGCCCCGGGTTCCGCCATCAGCCCTCCTGCCGCGCGTTGCCGGGGTCGTAGAAGGGCAGCGGAGCGACTTCGGCCGACACGGTCTCGCCGTCGGGCCTCCGGATCTCGAAGCGTTTGCCCGGCTCGGCATCGCCGGGCGGCAGGAAGGCGAGGCCGACGACCCGGCCGAGATGGGGCGACCGCATCGCGGAGGTCACCCGCCCCGCGATCTCGCCGTCGCGGATGATCAGGCAACACTCTTCGGGCGCCGCGGCGTCGGCGTCGCTCAGCACGAAGCCGGCGAGCTTCCGCGTCGCCGGGTGCCTGTCGTGGACATCGAGCGCCCTGCCTCCGACGAAGAACGGTTTGCTTCGCCTGACCGCCCATTCCATGTCGGCCTCCATCGGGGTGGTCAGCCCGTCGGTATCCTGCCCGACGATGATGTGGCCCTTCTCCAGCCGCAGCAGGCGCTGGGCCTCGACCCCGAACGGCCTTATCCCGTCCGCCGCGCCCGCCTCCATCAGCCGATCCCACAGCGCCTCGCCGAACCCGGCGGGGACGTGGATCTCGTATCCCAGCTCGCCCACGAAACCGACCCGGAGCAGACGGGCGGGAATGTCGGCGACCAGGCCCTCGCGAACGCCGAGATACGGGAAGGCCTCGGTGGATAGATCGACCTCCGGCGCGATCCGGGCCAGCGTTTCCCGACTGCGCGGACCCGCGATATTCACCCCGCACCATGCCGCGGTGACGTTCGCGATATCGACGTCGAGCCGCCACTGCGCGTTGTGCCACAGCATCTCGCGATGGACGCGATCCGCCCCGCCGGTGGTGGCGGTGACGTAAAAATGCCCGTCGCCGAGGCGGCAGGCCACGCCGTCGTCGATTATCGTTCCGGCCGCGTCGCACATCAGCACGTAGCGCAGCCGCCCGACCGGTTGGCGCCGATAGGCGAAGGTGTACATCCGGTCGAGGAACGCGGCCGCGTCCGGGCCGCGGATCTCGATCCCGCCGAGGGTCGAAACGTCGATCAGACCGACCGCGCTCCGGACATGGGCCGCCTCTTCCTCCACCAGACGGTCGCGGTCGGCCTCGGGACCGTAGAAGGCGGGCCGCAGCCAGTCTCCCGCCACCATCGTCCGCGCGCCCGCCTCGACATGGCGGTGGTGCATCGGCGTGAGGCGGACGGGCTCGAGACCGCGCCCGGCGAGGACGCCGAGCTTCTCTCCGCTGACCGGCGGCCGGACGGTCGTGGCGCCCGCCTCGTCGAGGCTCCGGCCGGCGGCGGCGGCGGCGACGCGGAGCGCATTGGTCGCCGAATAGCGGCCCTGGGACGGGCCCATGCCGACGGTGGAGTAGCGTTTCGTCAGCTCGATATCGTCATAGCCCTCGTGAACGGCATCGGTGAGATCGCGGACGGCGAGGTCCTCGTCGAAATCCACGAACTCCTTGCCCTTGGGGTGGGCGAAGATCGGCCAGGCGTGGTTGCGCAGCCGGCCGGAATCGTCGGGCGCAGCCGGCGCTTCCCCCGGGTCCAGGCCGAGCGCCTGTGCCGCCGCCCGGCCGGCGCGGCGGCCGTCGGCGATGGTGGGCCCGAGTCCGTGGCGGCCGTTGGCCGCGCCCGCGACGAACATGCCGTCCGGTACGCGGTCGATCCGGAGGCCGGACAGCGTCCGGTCGTAGACCAGCCGCGCGCCCGCGTGGCAGGCGATCTGGGCGGCGGGCATCGTTCCGGCGCTCATGCACAGGAGGTCGCAGGAAATCGTCTCGCCGCCCTTGCCCAACCGCCCGCGGTCGAGGATCGGCGAGACCCTGACCGCGCCCACCCGGCCCGCCCGCCCGCGCCTCCGTGCCTCGGACGGCGTGTGTCCGGCGACGACCCCGATACCGCGCTCGGCGACGGCAGCGGCTTCCGGAGACGGGTCCGGGTGCTGGCGAAGATCGACGACCGCCGCCACCTCGACGCCGCCCTCGAGCAGGTCGAGCGCCGCGGCGTACCCGTCCCGGCCGGCGGTCGCGACAACCGCCCGGTTGCCCGGCCGCACCCCGTAATGCCGGATCAGCCGCTGCGCCGCGGAGGGCAGCATCGTTCCCGGCAGGTCGTTGCCGCGGAACACGATGGGCTGCTCCACCGCGCCGGTCGCCACGATCGTCGTCTTCGCCCGCACCTTGTGCAGGCGGCGTCCCCTGACGATGGAAAGCCAGTTGTCGGCGAACCGCCCCTCGCAGACGGCGCCGGTCATGATCTCCACGTTCGGCGCCGCCTCCACCGCCGCGACGAGCGCGCGAAGCTCTTCCTCCTGCGAGGCGCGGTCTACGCCGAACCGGGCGTAGGTGAGCGACCCACCGGGCGCGGGCTGGTCGTCGACCAGCAGAACCTCCGCTCCGGCCCCGGCGGCGGTCGCCGCGGCGGCGAGTCCGGCCGGACCCCCGCCGACGACGACCGCGTCGTAAAATCCGTATTTCTTGTCGAACCGGCCGGGCACGGCGGCGGGATCGACGGAACCGAGGCCCGCGCGGGCGCGGAAAACGGGTTCCCAGCGCTGCCACGCGCCGGACGGGCGGTAGAACGCCTTGTAATAGAACCCGACCGGAAGGAACCGGGAGAAGCGCCCGATCCAGGCGCCCCGGTCGCGCTCGAGGCTGCCGGTGTAGTTCTGCCCGAGAACCTCCATCCCGTCCTCGATTTCGCGGACGGCCGCCGGGACGTTGGGCTCGCCCGGCAGCTGAACCAGCGTGTTGGCGTCCCGGTCCGACAGGGCGAGGATCCCGCGCCGGCGGCGGTACTTGAAGGAGCGCGACAGGGTCGAGACGCCGTTGGCGGCCAGCGCGCTCGCGATGGTGTCGCCCGCGAAGCCCTCGAACTCCCCGCCCTCGAACGTAAAGCGGACGGTCCGCGAGCGGTCGATGCGCTCTCCCGGCGCCGGCGGCAGGCGGTACTCGCCGGTCACGGCGGCCTCCGCCCGAAGACCTCGGAGGCGGGATAGGTCCTGAGTATCTCGTCGGTGCCGGTATCGCGTTCGGCGATGAACCAATAGGCGGTGGGCACGTGGAACCACCATTCGCGCACCGCGCCGCGCGCGTTCTCGTGGCCGAACACGTAATCCGCCCATTCCCCGTCGGTCGCCGCGCCCGCCTCGGGCATCTCGACGACCTCGCCGCCGCAGACGAACTCGGAGATGTTGCGCGGGCCGTTCAGCGGGCAATGCAGGATCTTCACCGCGGCGCCTCAGTGCCCGACGGACGCGGCGCCACGCTCGCCGAGCTGGCGGAAAGCGGCGAAGCGACCGAGGTCGAAGGGCGCGATCGGGGACGGCGGCTTGCCGGTGGCCACGGTCTCCGCCATGCGCTTGCCGCAGACCGGCGTCGCCTTGAAGCCCCAGGTCCCCCAGCCCGCGTCGATATAGTAGTTCTGCACCGGCGTCAGCCCCATGATGGGGCTGAAATCGGGCGTCATGTCGGCGAGCCCCGCCCACTGGCGGAGCACCCTGACCTCCGCGAGGAACGGGAAGAGCGCCAGCATCGGCGCGGCCAGCCCTTCCTTCCATTCGAGCGTCGAGCGCTGCGAATAGAGCGCGTAGGGATCCGTCGGGCCGCCCATCACCAATTCGCCGCGGGCGGACTGCGATACGTAGACGTGGAGGCTTCCCGAAACCACGATCGGGTCGAGGAAGGGCTTGAGAGGCTCCGTGACGCAGGCCTGGAGCGGCACCGTCTGGATCGGCAGGCGGAACCCGGCCATCGCCGCCAGCAGCGAGCTCGACCCCGCCACGGCCTGCAGCACCTTGCCGCAGGCGATCCGCCCCCGGCTCGTCTCGACCCCGGTGACGCGCCCCTTCTCGGTCAGGATGCCGGTCACTTCGGTGTTCTGGTGGATCTCCACGCCGCGCCGGGCGGCGGCGATCGCGTAGCCCCAGGCGACGGCGTCGTGGCGCGCGATGGCGCCGGGCTTGTGATGGAGAGCGCCCAGAATGGGAAACCGCGCGCCGCGGTCGAGGTTGAGGGGCGGGCAGAGCCGCGCCAGCTCGTCCAGGCCGACCATCTCGGACTCGACCCCGAGATGCTTGTTCACCTCCGCCCGCCAGCGCATGGTCCGGAGCGCCGCGTCGGTGTGGGCGAGGGTCAGATGGCCGCGCTCGGAATAGAGGATGTTGAAGTCGAGCTCGCCGGAGAGGCCGCGGAACAGGCGGATCGACTCGTCGTAGAACCGCACCCCCTCGGGCGTCAGGTAGTTGGAACGCACGATCGTGGTGTTGCGCGCCGTGTTGCCGCCGCCCAGCCAGCCCTTGTCGAGCACCGCGACATCGGTGATGCCGTGATCCCTGGCGAGGTAATAGGCGGCGGCGAGCCCGTGCCCGCCCGCGCCGATTATGGCCACGTCGTAGCGCGGCCGGAGCCTCGCCTCGGGCGGCAGCGCGCGGCGCGGCCGGCGCCCGGCCCGCAACCCGTGCCCGATCAGCCCGAGCGGCATCGCCCCGACCGCGTCCGGTACCGGCGAGGTTCTAGGCGTCGAGCGTGTGGTCGAACTCCCATTGCGAGAGCGCGGTCGCGTAGCTCCGCCATTCGTCCAGCTTCAGCTTGACATAGCTGTCCACGAATTCGTCGCCGAACGCCGCCCGCGCCACCTTGTTCCTGTCGAACAGGCGGAGCGCGTCGAGCAGGTTGAGCGGCAGCCGGCGGATGCGGCGCAGCCGGTCTCCCTCGGTATACATGTTGATGTCGAGGCGCTTGCCCGGGTCGCGGTCGTTCTCGATGCCGTCGAGCCCGGCGGCAAGCACGCCCGCCTGCGCCAGATAGGGGTTGGCCGCCCCGTCCATCAGCCTGAGCTCGAACCGTCCGGCATCCGGGATACGGATCATGTGGGTGCGGTTGTTGCCGGAATAGCTGATCGCGTTGGGCGACCAGGTGGCGCCCGACAGCGTGACGGTTGCGTCGATCCTCTTGTAGCTGTTGACCGTCGGGTTGAACAAAGCGCACATCGCGTCCGCCGAGTGGACGATCCCGCCGAGGAAGCTGTAGGCGAGCGCGGAGAGGCCCATCTCCTCGCCCTCGTCGAGGAACGAATTGTTCCCGTCCCCGTCCCACAGCGACACATGGGTGTGGCAGCCGTTGCCGGTCAGGTTGGCGAACGGCTTGGGCATGAAGGTCGCGCGGTAGCCGTGCCGCTCGGCGACCGACTTGACCATGAACTTGAAGAACGCGTGGCGGTCGGCGGTGACCAGGCAGTCGTCGTATTCCCAGTTCATCTCGAACTGGCCGTTCGCGTCCTCGTGGTCGTTCTGGTAGGGCTTCCAGCCGAGCTCGATCATCGCGTCGCAGATCTCGGCGATGACGTCGAAGCGGCGCATCAGCGCGGTCTGGTCGTAGCAGGGCTTTTCCTGGGTGTCGCGGGGATCGGAAACCGCGACCTCGTCCGGCGCCAGCAGGAAATATTCGCACTCGACGCCGGTCTTCATGGCGTAGCCGGCGGCCTCGGCACGCTCGATCTGGCGTTTCAGCACCACGCGGGGAGAGGCCTCGACCGGCGCGCCGTTCATCCACAGATCGGAGGCGAGCCAGCCGACCTCGCGGTTCCACGGAAGCTGGATCAGGCTGTCGGGGTCCGGGATCGCGAACATGTCGGGATCGGCGGGCGTCATGTCGAGCCAGGCCGCGAATCCCGCGAAACCGGCGCCGTCCCGTTGCATCTCGGCGATCGCGCGCGCCGGCACCAGCTTGGAGCGCAGCACCCCGAACAGGTCGACGAAGCTGATCAGGAAGTAGCGGATTCCCCTGTCCTCGGCCACGCTGGCGAGATCGACGCTCATGTCATTCCTCCCTGTTTCTGACGCGGACCCGCTACCCGCGGCCGGGAATCCAGTCGGTCCCGGCGAGCGGCACGCCCGCCATCGCCGCGGCCTCGACGGTCAGCGCGACGAGATCCTCGGGCTCGAGGTTGAGCACGTGGCTCTTGCCGTTGGCCCGCGCGACGGTCTGGAGCTCCAGCACCATCACGGTGAGATAGTTCCTGAGCCTCCGCGCGCCCTGCTCCGGATCGAGGCGCGCTTCGAGCTCGGGGTCCTGGGTGGTCACGCCCACCGGGCAGCGGCCGGTATGGCAGTGGTGGCACGCTCCGGGCTCGGTGCCGATGGCGCGGTAGTCCTCGATGTGAATCGGACGGTTGCAGCCGAGCGCGACCATCGCCGCCGAGCCGATCGACACCGCGTCCGCTCCCATCGCGAGCGCCTTGGCGACGTCGGCGCCGGTCCTGATTCCGCCGGAGACGACGAGCTGCACCCTGCGGTGCATGTCGAGCTCCTGCAGCGCTTCGACCGCCTGGCGGACGGCGGGCAGGATCGGAATGCCGACATGCTCGATGAACACGTCCTGGGTCGCGGCGGTGCCGCCCTGCATGCCGTCGAGGACGACCACGTCGGCGCCCGCCTTGACCGCGAGCGGCACGTCGAATTGCGGCCTGGAAGCGCCGATCTTGATGTAGACCGGCTTCTCCCAGTCGGTGATCTCGCGCAGCTCCTGGATCTTGATCGCGAGGTCGTCGGGCCCGGTCCAGTCGGGGTGGCGGCAGGCGCTGCGCTGATCGATTCCGACCGGGAGATCGCGCATTCCGGCGACCCGCTCGGTGATCTTCTGGCCCAGCAGCATGCCGCCGCCGCCCGGCTTGGCGCCCTGGCCGACCACGACCTCGATCGCGTCCGCCCGGCGCAGATCGTCGGGGTTCATCCCGTATCGCGACGGCAGCACCTGGTAGACCAGGGTCTTGGAGGATCGGCGCTCCTCCTCGGTCATGCCGCCGTCTCCGGTGGTCGAGCTCGTCCCCATGGCGGTGCAGGCCCGGCCGATCGCCTCCTTGGCGTTGGCGCCGAGCGCGCCGAAGCTCATCCCCGCCACGGTGATGGGGATGGCGAGCTCGATCGGCTTGGAGGCGAAGCGGTCGCCGAGCACGACATCGGTGTCGCAGCGCTCGCGGTAGCCTTCGAGCGGGTAGCGCGACATCGAGGCGCCGAGAAACAGGAGATCGTCGAAAGTCGGCAGATGGCGCTTGGCGCCGAAGCCGCGGATTTCATAGACGCCCCGGTCGGCCGCGCGGTGTATCTCGGCCAGAACGTGGTCCGGAAAGGTGGCGGACGGGCGCAGCGTGCGGCGGTCGACGCTCACGAATAGGCATCCGCGTTGTCGACACGGAAATGGTAGAGCCGGCGCGCCGAGCCGAAGCGGCGGAAACCGGATATATCGGCCTCGATTCCGGCCCGCTCCAGAAGCGCGGACAGTCTCGCGAGATGCTCGGGCGTCATTTCCTTTTCGATGCAATCGGCACCGAGGCGCCCGGTCTTGCCGCCGACATAGATCGTCGCCTCGTAAATCGAATCCCCGAGATCCTCGCCGGCGTCGCCGCACACCGCGAGCGTACCCGACTGCGCCATGAACGCGCTCATATGACCGACCGATCCGCCGACCACGATGTCGACGCCCTTCATCGAGATGCCGCAGCGCGGCCCCGCGTCGCCCTCGATCGCAAGGAGGCCGCCATGGCCCGACGCGCCGGCGCATTGCGATGCGTTGCCGCGGACCCGGACCGAGCCCGACATCATGTTCTCGGCCACGCCGGTGCCGCAATGGCCGTTTATGGTCAGATCGGCGGCCCGGTTCATCCCGCCGCAGTAGTATCCCACGTGACCGTCGATCTCGACCGAGACGGGAACCGTGAGCCCCGCCGCGACCGCGTGCGCCCCCTTCGGCTCGGCGATGCGCCATGCGGTCTCGTTGGTATCGGCGGGGAGCGCGTGCAGCCGCGCGTTGAGTTCCCGCACCGAGCTCGCCGAGAGATCGACCGTGGTCATGAACCGCCTTCGTGCGACCATGTGTAGACGATCGAGGGTTCCGGTTCCCAGATCGTCGCCTTGTCGACACCGGGGAGGTCGGCGAGCGAGCGGAACTCGGACGCCATCGCAACCCAGTCGTCGGTCTCGGCGAGGACCGCGGGCTTGCAGGCGAAGGCATCGCGCAGCACCGCGAAGCCGTCGGCCGTGCCGACCGCGAAGGTGTAGAACCCGTCGAGATCGTCGAGACCGGCTTCCATCGCCTCCTTGAGGCTCGCCCCCTCGTTCAGACGGTGGGCGAAGTAGCGCGCCGCGACCTCGGTGTCGTTGTCGGACTCGAAGCGGAGCCCGCGGCGCTGGAGCCGCAGACGAAGCCGGTTGTGGTTGCTGAGCGAGCCGTTATGCACCAGGCACACATCGTCCGCCGCGATGAAGGGGTGCGAGTGCTCCGTCGTCACCGCGCTCTCGGTCGCCATCCTCGTGTGCCCGATGGCGTGCGTGCCGCCCATCCCGCCCACGCCGAACCGTTCGGTGATGTCGCCGGGCAGGCCCTTGTCCTTGAAGACCTCGATCAGCCTGCCATAACCCATGACGCGGATGTCGGGTCGGTTGGCGGCGAGCCAGTCGACGACCCGGCCGGCCGGACCCGCGACGCGCAGGACGGCGTGGTTCGACCGCACGTCGATCCGGGGCGTCGAGCTAAAAGCGGCGGCCACCGCGCTCCCCAGCGACTCCCAGTCGTGGTTCGGATCCGGCGCGAACAGGGTGAGCTTGCACTCCGACTCCGGCACCGGGTCGTGGAAGACGGCGAGACCGGCGCTGTCGGGGCCGCGGTCGGCCATGCCGGCGAGCATCGTCGCGAACCGGGCGCCGAGCCCCTCCCGGAGCGCCGGGTTCTTGAGAAACAATCCGACGATGCCGCACATCGGCGCCTCCCGAATTGGGAAACCGAAACCTAGCCCGCGTCCGGGAGCGGCGCAAACCGATGTATGGTGGCGCGTCTGCTTCCGTCGGATCGACGACGGGCCGTGCGAGGTGGAGATCGTGGATTATCACTGAGGGGTGAGCGGCATGAACCCGAAAAACGGCATGAGGCCGGTGCATCCGGGCGAAATCCTGCGCGATGAACTCGACGCGCTCGGGCTGTCGGCGAAGGCGCTGTCGAAGGCGCTGGGCGTGCCGGTCAACCGGGTGACGACGATCCTGAACGGTCAACGCGGCGTGAGCGCGGACACGGCGCTCCGGCTGGCGCGGTATTTCGGGACGACACCGCAGCTCTGGCTGAACCTGCAGAAGACCTGGGAGCTTCGCCGGGCCGAGATCGAGTCCGGCCGCGAGATCGCCGAGCGCGTAACGCCCCGGCAATCGGCGGCGTAGGGCAATATTCGAAGGGGCGCGGCCGCAGCCGGTTGCCGGGGGCTTGCCTGGCGTGCGGCTCCGGTATCGCCCCTCACCCCGACCCTCTCCCCGCCTCCTCCCTGCCATCTCCCCTCCCGCTTGCGGGAGGGGCCGGGGGAGGGCGCCTGCACGCACAGAACGCCAATTGTCTGACGGTTCCGCGAGCCCCGCCGGATTGGTTCACCCTGCGCAGGAAACGCAAAGGGGAACGGCGGGGTCGATTTCGAGGCGGCGCGGCGGGATCGGCTCGCCGCATTCGAGGCACTCGCCGTAGCTT
>JAJEHI010000146.1 GCA_022823775.1 Defluviicoccus sp.
GTAAGCATCCGCCAAGGACCGCAGGGTATCCTGGGCTGAGATTGGCGGCGCGGTGATGCTGGCGATGAAGTTCCGGGCGGGATCCGGCCCCGGCTTCGCGGGGCAGGCTCTATGCGGCGCGATCGAGCTTCTGCTCGGGGACCCAGTGCCAGGGCAGGAGCTCGTGCAGGCGGGTCTGCGGCTGCTCGGCGATGCGGGCGAGGACGTCGGCGAGCCAGGCCTGGGGGTCGACGTCGTTGAGCTTGGCGCTGCCGATCAGCGTGTACATCACAGCGGCCCGCGCGCCGCCACGATCGGAGCCCGCGAAGAGCCATGACTTGCGTCCGAGCGCGATGCCGCGCAGCGCCCTCTCCGCGGCGTTATTGGTAAGACAGATGCGGCCGTCGTCGAGGAAGCGGGCGAAGCCGTCCCAGCGCTTCAGCATGTAGTCCATCGCCTTGGCCACGGCGGCGTGGCGCGAGAGCCCGGCACGCTCGGTGCGCATCCAGTCTTCGAGCTCGGCGACGAGCGGCGCGCTCCGCTCCCGGCGCACGACAAGACGCCGCTCGGCACTCTCGCCGTTGATCTCGCGCTCGATATCGAAGATCGCATCGATCCGCGTGACCGCCTCCAGTGCCAGCGGCGAGATCGGTGGTGCGCTCTTGCCCCGTCTCTTACCGGCCGCGATGTCGGCGAGCTCATAGAACTTGCGACGGCCGTGCGCCCAGCAGAGCGCCTCGGTCACGGGCCCCGGCGAACGGCCGGGCTCGTAGAGCCGCCGGTAGCCGGCATAGGCGTCGGCCTGCAGGTTCCCGGCGAAGGTCCGGAGGTGCTCGACCGGATGATCGCCCGAGCGATCCCGGGAATAGCGGAACAGCGCCGCCGGCGGGTCCGGGCCGGCGAACGGCCGATCGTCGCGCACGTAGACCCAGGCTCGCGCCGTGTCCGTCTTGCCCTTGGCCAGCACCGGCACAGGCGTGTCGTCGCCGTGCAGGCGTTCCGCTGCCAGCACGTGCGCCGCGATCAGGTCGTGCAGCGGCTTCAGCGCCACAGCGCACGCACCCACCTGGTCGGCCAACGTCGAGGTGCTCAGATCGATCCCTTCGCGGGCGTAGCGGTCCCGCTGCCGGTTCAGAGGCTGATGTGCCCCGTACTTCTCGAACAGGATCGTCGCCAGAAGGTTGGGACCCGCCCAGCCGCGCGGCGTCGCGTGGAACGGTGCGGGCGGTTGGGAGATCCGCTCGCAATCCCGGCAGGTGAACTTCTCACGCACCGTCTGGATCACCTTCCAGCGGCGCGGGATCACCTCCAGCGTCTCGGTCACGTCCTCGCCCACCTTCGACAGCCGCTCCGACCCGCAGCACGCGCAGGCCGTGGGTCCCGGCACCACCACCCGCTCGCGCGGCAGGTGCTCGGGGAAGGGCTTGCGCGACGGCTTGCGACGGACGAAGCCCTTCACCTCAGTGGTCGCAGCCGCAGCCTTCTCGGCCGCGAGATCGTCCTCGCTGGCGTCGGCCGTGAGATCGTCGAGGGCCAGCTCAAGCTGATCGAGCAGGCGCTCCTTGCGCTCGGACCGCTGCCCGTAGAGTGCCCGGCGCAGCTTCTCGATCATCAGCGTCAGGGAAGCGATCTGCGCCTCGGCCGCCGTCGCCCGCGCCTCTGACGCCGCAAGCGCGGCCTCGAGGACTGCAATGTTACGTCGGGCCGTTCCGGTCATGGTGCGGGGAGCGAATCAGATTCGCTGACCTCTGGCAATTGCTAATCGTGATGGGCCATCCGGATTGTCTTGCCGGGCCTCAGCCCGCGCGCGACGGCCGCCAGGTCCGCACCGGGTTGCGCCACTCGATCCCCTCCAGCAGGTAGCCCAGCTGCGCCGCGCTGATCGATACCGCACCGCCCGCCGTCGACGGCCAGGGGAACCGTCCCCGCTCCAGACGCTTGGTGTAGAGCGAGGTGCCAAGACCGTCGTGCCAGAGAATCTTCAAAAGATCGCCTTTGCGTCCCCGGAACACGTACAGATCCCCCACATGGGGATCGCGTCCGAGGTCCTGCTGAACCTGCAGCGCCAGCGTGTTCATGCCGCGCCGCATGTCCGTAATCCCGGTGGCAAGCCACACCCGCACACCGCTCGGAACCGGGATCATCGCCGCTCCAGCACCGCGATCACGCGCGACAGCGCCGCCCCGTCGACTGCCCGGTCGACGATCACCCGGCGATCGCCCGCCAGCACGATCTCCATCCGCCCGCTCGCCGGCGCTCCCGCCGCGACGACACTCTCCGATGGTGGGCTCATCGTCGCCGCGTCCGCCTCCTGCCCTGGTGCTGCTTCGACCACCACCGGCACGAACCGGCCGGCCCCGCCGGCGCGCTCAGCCTCGCGAAACAGACGCCGCCACCTGAATATCTGATTGGCATTGAGGTTGTAGCGCTGCGCCACCATCGGCACCGAGACCCCCGGCTCGTGGGTCTCCGCCACGATCTGACGCTTCTGCGCATCGCTCCACCGACGACGACGGCGACCAACCGATCCGCCGCCCGCCGTGCTCGCCTTCTCCTCCGAAATCAGCATCGGCCAAGTGTCCCCCAAAACCGAAGTGGACACTTACGAAGCACCCACTACACGGACGCTCAGCCTGTCAAAGACCGTGCCACCCGAATAGGCGGCCTACACCGGATGGATACGTAGTTCTCAAGACGTTGAGTTGTTCGAATTAACCGCTTTGTGGAGTCACCAAATGGGAACCGATCCAAGCACCTTGGCACTTTCGGAAATTGCTAACGCCCTACGTTCTGGCAATCTGTCAGCTACTGAGCTTACTGAACATTGCATTGGCGCGCACCTCGTCCGCCAGCGCCGTCTGCACCGTATCGATCTCCCGCCATTCCGCTACCGCGCGCTTCGCCTGCGCTTCGAGTCCCTCGGCGACCGCGAGCCTTTCGCCGAGCGCCGCCACCTGCCGGTAGCCCGGCGCGCAAATCTCCGGGACGACGCTCTCCGCCGCCCGCTCGCGGAGCGCGTGCTATGCCCGTTCGAACCGTCCGGCATCGTCGAGGAGCCGTGTGCGCTCGAGCATCTCCGACCAGAGGGTCCAGGACCGGTGGCCCGAAGCCGCGTGCGCCTTCCCGGCGAAGAGACTTGACGAGTTCCTCCTGTGGGCGGCCGAACGCGGCGCCTCCGACATCGCGTTCCAGACAGG